>JAGCAV010000405.1 GCA_017652545.1 Lachnospiraceae bacterium | reverse complement strand
TACTTTGAACATGAAGACCGGCAGGTACGTGCAGCTGCATTCAAGGCCTATTCTGATTTTTACCACAGCAATGAAAAGCGGCTCGAAGAGATCTGGGATGAACTGATCAGCATCCGGAACGAGATGGGGCGAAATCTCGGATTTGAAAACTTTATCCCGCTTGCGTATATGCAGCAGGGCCGTACCGACTACGGTATGGAGGAGGTGGCTTCATTCAGGGAGCAGGTCAGGCAGGAGCTGGTGCCGCTGTGCAGCAGGCTGTATGAAGCCCAGGCGAAGCGCCTTGGGATCGACCATGTGATGGCGTATGACGAGAAGTGGATCTTCCCCGACGGAAATCCCCTGCCGGCAGGCGATGATGACTTCATGGTCGCCCAGGCCCGGAAGATGTACCATGATATGAGCCGGGAGACAGGAGAATTCATTGACTTTATGATCGACCATGAACTGATGGATCTGAAGAATAAGCCCGGAAAGGCGTCCACCGGATACATGACGGCTCTTCCGGATCATCTGGCGCCGTTTGTCTTTTCCTGCTTTAACGGCACGATTTTCGACATGCAGGTGCTCACCCATGAACTGGGGCATGCTTTCGCCGGATACATGGCCATGCGCAGCCAGCCGATCGCAGATTATTTCAGCGAGTCGACAGATATTGCGGAGATCCATTCCATGTCCATGGAACAGTTTGCTTATCCTTATGCTGAGATGTTCTTCGGTGATGACGCGGATAAGTTCCGGTTCTCTCATCTTCAGCAGGCGGTTACATTTGGTCCCTTCGGCGTCGCGGTGGATGAATTCCAGCATATCTGCTATGCCCATCCCGAGCTGAGTCCGAAGGAGCGCACCTATGAGTGGCACAAACTGGAAGAGAAGTATATGCCGTGGAGAAGGTACGGGGACGATGAGTTCATGGAGCGCGGCGGCTACTGGTACCACAAACTTCACATTTACCTGTATCCGTTCTACTACATCAATTATACACTGACGACCATGGGTGCCATGGAGTTCAAGAAGAAAAATGCCGAGGATCATCAGAAAGCCTGGGAGGATTACATGAACCTGTGCAAAGTGGGCGGGAGTATGAGCTATCTGGAGACGCTGAAACTGGCGAATCTCGCTATTCCCTTTGAGGCGGGTTCCGTAAAACGGGCTGTCTCCTATGCTGCACAAATCCTGATGAAAGAGATTGACGAATCAGATCCTGAATTGTTAAGATGAAACAGGATTTAAAATATAGGGAACAGCAGAAAAGCATATATAAGCAAAAAAGGAGATCAACATGGGCGAGAATGCATATCTGAAATGGTTTTCCGGCACACAATCGATTTACTGGCATGACTCCGCGGTCCGCGCGCAGCAGCTTGAAGCATTTGCAAACGGCGCAGTCGGCATGACCACAAATCCGTTTCTGGTCCAGTCTACGCTGAACAGCGAAAAGGCTTTCTGGGCGGACGCTCTTGCAAAGCTTCCCAGAGGTCTGAAGGGCGATGAGAAAGCCATGGAGCTGATCCACCTGGTAACCGGTTATTTCCTGGAAGTCGCGAGACCGATCTTTGAGAAAGGAAATCCCGGAGAAGGCTATATCTGCGCGCAGACCAGTCCTCTGCACTGCGGCGATGCCGATTTCATGATCGAACAGGTGAAGAGATACGGCCAATGGGCACCGAACCTGATGATCAAGGTTCCTGCTACAAGAGCCGGTATTGAAGCTTACGAGGAAGGCGTGGCGCTTGGCTTTAACATGACGGCTACAGTCAGCTTTACGGTCCCGCAGGTCATCGCGGTCGCCGAAGCGGCAAAACGCGGATATAAAAGGGCAGCGGAAAATGGTGTGAAACCCGGCCTTACCACGGCTGTCATGATGGCAGGCCGTCTGGATGATTATCTTCGTGATGTGGCGCATGATACCAAAGCGGCTGTCAGTGAGAGCGACATTATCCAGGCAGGTATTGCCTGCATGAAGAAAGCCTACGGCATCTTCAATGAGAGAGGCTACCAGACTTACATTCTCCCGGCAGGCCTTCGCGGCGCGAACCAGGTTTATGAGATGGCCGGCGCGAAGATGATCTTCTCCATTGCGCCCAAGATTGCAGCCCTGGTGGATCCGGACGCACCGCAGGAAGAGCGTATCGATGTACCGGTGGAACAGGATGTGATCGACCGCCTGCTGACGATGCCTGAATTCAGGAAGGCCTATCTGGAAGACGGCATGACGGAGAATGAGTTTATGACCTTCGGTTCGACCAACCGCACCATCGACCAGTTCATCAATGACGGCTGGAACATGCTGACAGCCTATCAATACGAAAACTGATCCTGAACAGGACCCGGAACGGGACAGGGAGAAGCGCTTCCCTGTCCTATTTTTATGTGGAAATTGCCCTTCGGGTATGATATGATAGCTAAGTTGAAATCAGGGGTCCGGCTGTTCCTGATCCGGATCCTCTGACAGGCAGATATTACAGAAAAGGAGATGATCATATGGCTACACCTCATAATCTGGCAGAAAAAGGCGACATAGCGCAGTCGGTACTTCTTCCGGGAGATCCGCTCCGTGCAAAACTTATTGCTGAGAAATTTCTCGACAACCCGGTTCAGTTCAACCAGGTCAGGAACATGTTCGGCTATACCGGAACGTTTCAGGGGAAACCTGTTTCCGTTATGGGCACAGGCATGGGCTGCCCCTCGATCGGCATCTATACCTATGAGCTGATCCATTTTTATGATGTAAAGAACCTGATCAGGATCGGTTCCTGCGGTGCGTTCCAGGAGAGCCTGGAACTTGGAGATATCGTTATGGCGCTTGCTGCCAGCACTGACTCCAACTATGCCAGCCAGTATCAGCTGCCGGGCACATATTCCGCCGGAGCCACTTACAAGCTGCTTGCCAAGGCGGTTGAAAGAGCTGAGGCTCACGGATACAGATATCAGGTTGGCAATGTGGTCTCCTCCGATGTTTTCTACGGCGAGACACCGACCTGGAAGGTCTGGAAGAAGATGGGCGTCCTGGCTGCCGAGATGGAAAGCTTCGCGCTCTATTGCAACGCGGCAAGGGCCGGCGTGAACGCGCTGAGCATATTTACCGTTTCCGATTCCCTGGTATCCGGTCAGGAAATGTCCGCAGAAGACAGACAGAATTCCTTCACCAATATGATGACCGTGGCACTGGAGACAGCCGTATCGATCTGACGAACAGGGAAACCGCACCGACCGGGTGCTTTCCGAAATAAATGTATGATCAGAAAACAAATATCATATAGAGCGTTTTCTGGCGGTAACAAATCAAATGTGAGAGGAGAACAAGAAACATGAAAAAAGCAGTAGCAACTGTCCTGGCTCTTACTCTGGCACTTTCAGCAGTCGGCTGCTCCAGCAAGAAAAAGGAGCCGGCTACCGAGGCTAAGACGGAAGCAAAGACCGAGGCAAAGACCGAAGCTCCGAAGGCTGAGGAAGTCACTGAAGCACAGGAAGCCATAGAAGAGGCCATTACAGAGGCAATGGAAGCTGCGTCTGAGGCAGTGGAAGGCATTCAGGAGACCGCATCTGAGATGGCGGATCTCGGTGAAGAGATGATGTCCGAGGCGGCAGGTGTTGTGGCTGAGGCTGAAGAAAAGGTTGAGGATCAGGCTGAGGAAGCTCTGTCCGAGGCAGGCGCTCTTGCGGCAGGTGCGGCAGCAGCGGCGGCAGCCGCAGCGGCTGATGCGGGTGAGGCACTGTCCGAGGCTGCTGAAGAAGCTGCAGAAGCTGCTGAAGAAGCAGAAGAAGCTGTTTCAGAGGCTGTTTCAGAGGTTGCAGCAGCGGCAGCGGCAGCTGAAGAAGAGATTGAGATCCCCGAGAGAGACAAGCCCTATGTGGCGGCTGTTCTGGTTCCCGGAACCCTTGGCGACAAGTCCTTCTGGGATTCCGCGAACGAAGGCCTGACCGCTCTGAAGGAAGAGCTTGGCGAGGATATGTTCGATTTCGAAATTCAGGAGATGGGCGCCGGCGCTGACGATATGTCATCCTATCCGGACTTCTTCCTGGATGCTGCTGACAGCGACAAATATGATGTCATCATCACCGGTTCCTGGACTGCGGTCGATGCTCTTAAGGAAGCTATGGAAGAGTATCCGGACCAGAAGTTCATCCTCTTTGATGAAAGCTATGATTTCTCCTCAGGTGCAGGTGAGAACCTCTACAACCTGCTGTTCAAGCAGAACGAGGTCTCCTTCCTGGTAGGCGCCTGCGCAGAGCTGCTCTCCGAGACCGGAACGATCTGCTTCCTGGGCGGCATGGAAGGCAATGTCATCAACGACTTCCTGGTAGGCTATATCCAGGGCGCTCTGGAAGTGAACCCGGATGCCAAGGTTGCAGTCAGCTTCGTGGGCAACTATGAAGACTCCGCAAAGGGCAAGGATCTGTCCCTGGCTATGTTCAATGCCGGCGCAGATGTAGGCTTCAACGTAGCCGGTGCCGCAGGCATGGGTATCCTGGAAGCAGCCAAGGAAGCTGACAAGCTCGCCTTTGGTGTTGACTCCGACCAGGCCGGCCTGAATCCGGACCTTGCTGATTTCATCCCGACCTCTGC
>JAGCAV010000404.1 GCA_017652545.1 Lachnospiraceae bacterium | reverse complement strand
TCAGCTACCAGCCTGTCTGCATACGGCATCTGATCGATGACATGGATGACCTCGACAGCCTTCTCGAGCTTGAAGATCCTGATCCGGAGGTCGACGGGTTCATGCCGCTGGCGCTGAACTATTACCGGCGTGTGGCACAGCGCCTGAAGGGTACCGATGAGAAGATCCGCATGGTCGCCTCCCGCGGGCCGCTTAACATTGTCAGCTTTCTGATGACGGTGCCCGAATTCTGTGTTGCAGCCAAGGCGGATCCGGAAACCCTGGAACAGGTCATTGCCAAGGCGTCACAGCTGTGCATCAAATGGCTCAGGGCGCAGATCGATGCTGCCGGGGATGATGTGGAAGGCATCCTTGTCCTGGATGATATCTGCGGTTTCCTGAATGAGGAAGACTATCTGAGCCTGGCGCATCCCTATCTGAAGAAAATCTTTGATTCGTTCGACGTGCCGGTCAAGATGTTCCATAATGACAACTTCGGGAACAACTATACAACGTTCCCGTATATCCGCGACCTGGGAGTCAATATTTTCAACTTCTCGTTCATGGCTGACATCTGCGAAGCAAGAAAGGCGCTGGGAGATCAGGTATGCATCCTTGGAAATGTGGCGCCGCGCGATATCCTCACGAACGGTACGCCCCAGGAAGTAAAGGCGGAAGTGACAAGACAGCTGGATGTTTACGGAAGCAGGGCAGGCCTGATCCTTTCGGCAGGCGGCGGCGCTTCACCCGGCATGTCTGAGGAAAACTGCAGGGCGTATCTGGATGCGCTCAGTGCCTGGAATGCCGTTCACTGACGATCAGGAAGAACCTCCTGAGAGGACCCATCAGAAAGAAGATCATATATTGCTATGAAAAAAGTATACGACTGTTTTGTGAAAGCGGAGGAGGCTGTCGCCTGCATACTGCTGGCAGGCATTGTGGCGCTGATGTTCCTCTCCGCGGTACTCAGAAAAGCGGGGATGCCCATCAACTGGGCAGGAGACACATCCCTCCTCCTGTTTACATGGGCATGCTTTTTCGGCGCGGACCTGGCCATCCGGGAGAAGAGTATGGTCAATGTTGACATGCTGCTGAGGAAGTTTCCGGTAAAAGTCCAGAAGACGATCCGCATTGTCTGCCAGATCGCAGCTATGGCGCTGCTGATCTCGTTTGTCTGGTTCGGAATTCCTCTCTGCATCGAATCAGTGGCCAGAAAGTTTTCCAACATGAACCTCAGCTACTCCTGGGCGACCGCAAGTGTCCCGGCCGGATGCGCGCTTATGGCGATCACTTCCACGATCAACCTGATCAAAATGATCAGGTCCGAGGATGGAACCTATGGCAGGAAAGGAGGAAGTGAGATATGCTGATAGTCATAATTACATTCCTTGCCCTGCTTGCGATCGGCATGCCTGTTGCCTTTGCCATCGGTATTGCCGGCGTCCTGTTCTTTATCATTACGCCATTCGTGCCATACAGCATTGCGGTCCAGAAAGTGGTTGCCGCAACGCAGTCCCTGAACATGCTGGCGATTCCCCTCTTTATTTTTGCGGGAAACCTGATGAATGAGACAGGCATAACCAAGCGCCTGATCCACCTTTCCGATACCCTGGTCGGTCATCTTCCGGGCCATCTCGGGCAGATCAGCTGCGTGCTTTCCACACTGATGGGAGGCGTATCCGGTTCGGCAAACGCCGATGCCGCGATGGAGTGCCGCGTTCTCGGGCCGGATATGATCAGATCGGGTTATTCCAGAGGCTGGAGCGCCGCGATCAACGGGGTCTCATCCCTGATCGTCGCCACGATCCCTCCGAGTATGGGCCTGATTATTTACGGCTCTGTCGGTGATGTGTCGATCGGTAAGCTTTTTACCGCCGGCATCGTTCCGGGTATCCTGATGTGTGCCGCCCTGATGACCGCGGTCCATCTGTCAGCGAAGAAAAGAGGTTATCGACCGGTCAGGGAGACAAGGCCAACCTTCAGGGAAATCGGGAAAGCGCTGGCAGAGAGCGTATGGGCGCTTCTGTTCCCGATCATCCTGATCGTCGGTATTCGTCTTGGAATCATGACACCTGCCGAGTCCGGCGCGTTTGCAGCTGTGTATGCGCTGTTCATCGGCTTTTTCGTGTATCGTGAACTGAATATGAAACGCCTGGTCAGATGTCTGAAGAGCAGTGTCAGGGACATCGGTGTGATCATGCTGATCGTCATGATCTCCAACATTTTCGGATATGGCATCACCTACGAAAATATACCGAAGAAACTTGCACAGATGCTCGTAGGGGTAACAAACAACAGGTATATCATGCTGATCCTGATCATCCTGCTGCTTACCTTCGCGGGAATGTTTGTTGAAACGACCGTAGTGGCGCTGCTGATGACGCCGATCCTTCTGCCGGTCGTTCAGAGCATTGGCGTGAACCCGGTTCACTTCGGTGTACTGATGATGACCGTGGTCACCGGCGGAATTATGACGCCGCCCGTCGGCATCGCATTGTACACGACGTCGGAGATCATGGAATGCAAGCCTGAGGAGACTGCAAGAGACGCAATTCCTTTTTACATCGCGATTCTGGTGGTCGTGTGTATTGTGGCATTCATACCGCCGGTCACGATGTTCCTTCCGGATCTGCTTTTCTGAGAAATATTAAGTCAACAGGGGACTGTGTCTATGGGGCTGCCGCATGATGCGGCAGCCCTGTTTTGACGTATAAGGTTCTTTTCTTGAGTTTTGGTTGGATTCCCTGACAGGCAGAAAAGATATTATCTGTACGCAAAGAGCTGCGGCAGGGGGAGGGGCGGGTGTCTCCTTGTAGGGTCAGTGTCGCCTCAGTATGTAAATTGCGTGGCGATGCGCTCCACGCAGGTGTAGCTGTCTTCCGGCTGAGAAGGCGTGGCGGCGCCTCCGGAAGTTCGCGCGTAAGAAAATGTTCTGACCCGTGAGGAAATCCCCGCCCAATCCCTGATGCCGATTTTTCGGTAAACAGATAAGATCTTTTCTGCCGTCCGAGTATCTGACATGGTTATATATAAAAAGAGTATTGACATATGCAAAATGACGCACT
>JAGCAV010000403.1 GCA_017652545.1 Lachnospiraceae bacterium | reverse complement strand
TCCTCGTATTATAGTGGTGTACCCATCTTTACCTATTCATAGGGTATAGGGTATGTTGTTGAAGATGCTGTGGATTGGTTTTTTACTCCTACCACATAGACGGTTTAAGAAAGGCTCCAACCACAGCCTCTTTGCTACAGTGTTAATCAGTTAGATACCGCATGACGGTTTATGTAGAACGAGGTTACATCTGGCAGAGAGTCCTGTGGATCCTTCAACAGCATCAATACACTCTATAAGGAGGATCGTTCCATGATCTATGTTGGCATTGATGTTGCCAAGGATAAGCACAACTGCTGTATCCTCGGCTCTGACGGAGAAATTCTGTTTTCTTCATTCACCATCCAGAACAGTCTGACCGGTTTCGATGAGCTTTATGAGAAGATCGGGTCCCTGACCTCAGACCTGACACAAATAAAAGTAGGTCTTGAGGCTACCGGGCATTATCATTTCAACCTTCTGCGCTCGCTCCTTGATAACGGCCTGGCCAGCTTTGTTATCAACCCGTTACATACCAATCTTTTCAGAAAAGGTCAAAGCCTTCGAAAGACTAAAACGGATAAAGTCGACGCTTCTTCGATTGCCATGATGCTGCTTACCGATAAGACCCTCAAGCCCTACTCGGAAACATCATATCACAACGAAGAGCTGAAATCTCTAACAAGATACCGCTTTGATAAGGTCCAGGAGCGTGCCAGACTGAAAACTGCCGTATCAAGACTGATCAGCATCCTTTTCCCTGAATTGGAAAAACTGGTTCCTTCTCTCCACATGGCTTCTGTCTATGCCCTTCTTTCCGAATATCCCGGTGCCGCTTTCATAGCGAAAGTACATCTTACCCGCCTGAAGCATCTTATTCACGATGCTTCCAGAGGCCATTACGACCGGGATATGGCTATTGCTATAAGGGACGCAGCCAGATCATCCGTTGGAACTGCCACTCCCGCTAAAGCTCTGGAGTTGAAACACACAATCCGCCTCATCGAAATCCTAACTGAAGATATTGATGATATTGAAACTGCCATCAATAAGCTCATGGATAAGCTGGCTTCACCGATCACAACCATCCCGGGCATTAAAAACCGTATGGGGGCGATGATCCTCGCTGAGATCGGTGATTTTTCCCGCTTTGATAATCCGGATCAAATCCTGGCTTATGCAGGTCTTTCTCCATCCACATACCAATCGGGACAGCTTACTTCTTCTTATGCTCACATGGAGAAACGCGGCTCCAGATACTTACGTTATGCCTTGTTTAATGCTACTCAGTATGTATGTATCTGGGATTCAACTTTTAAAGCTTATCTTGCCAAAAAGCGATCAGAAGGAAAGCATTATTATGTTGCGGTTTCTCATGCCTGCAAGAAACTAGTCCGCGTCATCTATAAGATGCAGCTGACAGGTGAAGCTTATAGGCAAACCTAATCCTTTTCTTTTATCTTTTCTGCAAGAGCACCCTCAGGATGCTCTGTTTGTCATGCAGTTTTCAATGTGCTGATTTATCTGAACGAATTTCTTCGTCTCAGGCTTGACTTTTAATAGTTAGTCTTTCTCCATGATGGTTCAATGTGCGTTTGCGGCTGTCGGAATGAGTTCATGCAGGATCGTTTCCGGGTCCATATCCCGGATCCCATCCGGATCGGACATCCCGTCAGCCTCCTGAAGGTCCCATGAAAAGATACCCGCTGTGTCTTTCTGATGGTACAGATACGCATCCGGGTCTTTGAGCAGAACCTCGTACCGCCCATACCATTCCGGGCAATATTCGGACATATAGCTGTCCGCCAGACGGTATGCCTCGCATGAACGGTCATAACCCAGAGCGCTCAGCTGTACGCCGCCGCCCGGCTGCCCTCTCCTGCTGTTCCCGGCTGTGGAATGAAGACACAGGATGCTCCCGTCGTCACACTTTCCCAGACTGATCCAGACATGCCGGTCCGTGCTTATGATGTCGCCCGGCTTCAGTCCGGATACGGGATTCTGACTGCTCCAGCTTCCCAGCCCCAGATCCGACATTGCCTTTGCGAACCGGGACGCCTCCGTGACATAACCGTCTTTCCCGTCCTGCGTCTCCAGCGTATTGTAAACCGCCCAGCCGAGGTATCCGGAACAGTCCAGGCCTGCATAATAGTATTCATTAAATCCACCGTATGGATAGTAACTGTTCGGAGGATCAGCAAGAGCCGGATTGCCATATGGATCCCTGTAGGTATAATCGGCATCCTGTTCCCGAAAAAAGCGAACCCAGTCCGAAGAAACACCGACGGTCCTGGCCTGTACGGAAGCCCCTGTATCCTGCCAGTTCCACCCGCCTCCGTACACATAAAGAACTGTCCCTGCCGGCTCCAGGGCTGTCAGCAGAAAATTCCGGATCGTCCGAAGTCCCGGTGTCCCCGCGGCAGGAGGTGTATATGACGGCAGCTGAACGGGTAATTCATCGACCGATATGACCTTACCCTCCCTGATTCCTATTCTGAAGGGATACCCCTCCTTCAGCCTGTTCTGAAGCGGATAATCATACCTGCCGGTCTCATCCTGCACGCCGTTATCCATTGCGAATACCTGTTCACCCTCATCGCTTTCAAAACGGTACCGGAAATCATTTTTCCGTTCCGCCCCTGTCTCCTCACTTCCGTAATTCAGTACGCCAAGATAGATCACTTCCTCAAAGCATACCGCATCTTCAGCTGTTTCCTCAGGCGCAGCCACCGCACATAACGGGATCATGATGACTGCCAGCAACAGCAGGGCCGTCAGGGACAGCGCTCTTTTATTTTTGATTTTTTTCCATATTTCAGGAAGAGAGACAGTCAGCAGCACCTGCGAAGGAATATAAAAGATCCAGTTCAGTGCATATGCAGCGGTCTGCACCGGCTGCGGAACAGGCAGGTTCCGAAGGCCGACACAGAGATCGCAGCCCAGGAACATCAGCAGCCCGGCCGCAAAAAGACGATCCGCTCCGGTGTTAAACCTTGCTCCCGCAGCCACGGCACAGACCACATTGATCACCAGGAGCGAAAAGGACAGTATGGCGGGAATACTCACCGAAAGATCCGCCGTTTCGTTCGGCCCGGTTATGATGACCACAGCCGCAGGCAGGACAAACGCGAGAATACGGACCGGCAGCAGGCGATAACCTCTTTTGTGCAGACACCATGCATACAGCAGCTGGACACAGCAAAAAAGCCATATTCCCGCGGGGATATGTACATTCAGAAGGACCATGAACGTGTCAGCGCACAGTGTCAGCAGCATCGCTGCCAGGGGCAGACCGGATGAAGTGCGCAGCATGTAAACGGCATTGCAGGCGATGCAGAGGAAAACGAGAACATCTTCCGCTTCCCTTTGATCTGCCATCTGCATGATCAGCACGCCGGCAAACAGGATGGCCTCTGTCAGAAGATAGTATCTTGGCTTAACTGTTTTCAAAGATGCTCTCCGATGATCTTCTCCATCCAGATCATATTGTACCATCGGCCGAATTTATATCCGCATTTGTGAAACTCCCCGACCTTCCTGTATCCAAGATGGCTGTGGAACCGCTCGCTGTTCTTTGTCAGGTATTCATCCTCCGTCAGCGGATCGCCGATGCACGCATACAGGTTGAGGATCCCGGCCTGCTTCAGCTTAGCCTCAAGTGCTTCATACAGGATTCTGCCGAACCCCTGTCCTCTGATCATATGATCAAGATAGATCGTCATCTCACAGGAATGGCTGTACGCCGCTCTTCCGACAAAGGCTCCGGCATAGGCATATCCCAGGATCCTGCCCTCCTGTTCCAGGACGAGATAAGGATACTGTTTCAGCGTCGCTGCAATGCGGCTCCTGAAGTCCTCCACTGAAGGAACCTCATACTCGAAAGTGATCGCCGTATCGGTGACATAATAGGCATATATCTCAAGAAGCCGCTCTGCGTCCTCAGGTGTGGCTTCTCTGATCAGAAAGCTTTCCATCCTACTCACCGGCCTCATCCTGCTCCGCGATGTCAGACTGATCGTCAGAACTGCCGATGCCGATCACCATATCCTGGATATCCAGTATTTCAGCGCCGCCTTTCAGATCCGCATAAACATAGACAAGCTTATACGAAGGTACGGCATTCGGCGCCACGACCGTGCTTCTGCACAGGAAACAGTAATTTGTCCCTGCGACGACCTGCGTGGCCAGAAGCGCAACGGGTTCATACCTGGCACCAAGAAGTTTTTCCATTGCCTGATCAAAAGCTTCCTGTGCCTGCGAAGTGACGGCGGCATCCTCAGTGACTTCCCATCCGCCCATGAGCATGCCTTCAGGCGCATCGAATGAAACCTCTTCCCCGGCATATCCCATATCTTCTGTCTGTTCCTCAGACGTGCCTGCCCATGCTCCTGCAGCTGCCGCCAGGCACATCGCAGCAGCAACACCGATCATCCATTTCTTATTCATTGAGACTACCTCCTCTCATGTCGTGAGCATACCAGATAATGCCGGGGCGGACAAGGCATCCCTTATGAAAATTAATGTTCTTTTAATCTTCTTTAATGTACCTTTCAGGACACATTTATGTTCAGGCTGTATTCTGTACGTGCATCAGGAAAGCAAGTGATGCAGCGAAAACGTATTCATACAAAATCCTGGCAGCAGCACAGTTTTGTCAGCTGTCAGTCTTTAAAAAGGAGAAAGAAAATGGAAAAATCTTCAATGAACGAAAACGCAAAGGAACGCGCAGGCCTCAGATCCGCATTCAGTTTTATCCTTCACACCTCTTTCCATGTGAAGCGCCACGGCAGAATACTGTTCACCATGCCGACATGGCTGCTGGCGATCCTGCTGCCGACATTCTGGGGCATCATGATCCCCGCCCTGCTGGCTGCTCTCTTCCTTGAGTGCAGGTATTCCTTTTCCGGCCAGGAAAATGTGAAAGAGGCAAATGAATTCCTTGACAAAGCCGGCTGCTTTGCCGATGGCGTGCAGAGCGGTCTGCACAGGGAAGCCTGACTGCAGTGAACGGATTTGACTTTGACTATATCGAAAAACATTGTATGATAAACCATAGCGGCATAAAGGAGATATGAAGATGGATAAGCTTGAAAAGATCGAACGTTTGAGAGAACGCGCCAACGTCAGTTATGAGGAAGCCAGGGAAGCGCTGGAGCAGGCAGACGGAGACCTGCTTGACGCGATCGTGCTTCTTGAAAAGCAGGGAAAAGTCAGAAAACCCGAACAGTCCACCTACACGACACAGTATGAGGAGCAGCAGCAATACATCCGCGTTGTTGACAAGGTGGAGGAACAGAAGCAATCCGCTCCTTCTCTCGGGAAAAGCATCGGAAAACTTGTTCACGCGATCATATCATTTGTCATGCACTCCACCTTCCATGTCACCAGGCGTGAAAAGACCATCTTTACTGTCCCTTCTGTGATCCTGGCCATTCTCGTGGTGATCTTCTGGAAGGCGGCTGTGCCGGTTGCCATTGTCGCGCTGCTGCTCGGTTTCCGTTTCTCGTTTGAGGGAGACGGAGCCCACGGCACGGATACAGCGAATGATCTGCTGAATAAAGCCGGCAATATAGCGGACGATATTCAGAACGGATTAAGGAAAGAGGAAAATTCATGAGCGCAACAATACTGGTTGTTGAAGATGAAGAGAAACTGGCCCGGTTTGTGGAACTTGAACTGCAGCATGAAGGATACGCGGTGGACAAATCAGGCAATGGACGTGACGCGCTGGAGATGGCGCTGCACAATGATTATGATCTGATCCTGCTGGATATTATGCTTCCGGGCCTCAACGGCCTGGAAGTTTTGCGACGTCTGCTGAAGGTCAGGCAGGTTCCTGTCATCCTGCTGACAGCCAGGGATGCCGTGATGGACAAGGTGTCCGGTCTGGATGCGGGCGCTGTGGATTACATTACCAAGCCGTTCGCGATCGAAGAGCTTCTTGCCAGGATCCGTGTCGCCTTAAAACTCCATGCAACGTCAGAGCATTCTTCCGTGTCCCGGCAGGCAGAGGAACGTGAAGGTATCCTTCGCTGGGGGCAGCTCACACTGGATGAAGCCCGCCACGAGGTCAGATACGCAGGCCAGGATATCACCCTTACCGGCCGGGAGTTCCTCATGCTGAAAACGCTTCTGGAAAATCAGGATATTGTACTCTCCCGGGACACTTTGCTCAACCGTGTGTGCGGGTACGATTTTGTCGGAGAAACCAATATTGTCGATGTTTATATCCGGTATCTCCGTTCAAAAATCGATGATGTTTTCCATGTGAGAATGATCCAGACAGTCAGAGGAGTCGGTTATGTCATCAAGTCTGAAGAACGATGATCTGAAAAATCGTCAGAAACCAGGCGCGAAAGCCGGTGCGGGGAAAGGAAAAAAGCGTCCGGCTGAACAGATCAGGCGTGTCTCTTCCATAACAAGAAAACTGCACTGGTACGGAATCCGCAGGCGGATGCTGACTTTCCTGTGGGCTGACCTGCTGTTTGTACTGCTTGCGTTCATCGGGTGGTGCGCTGACCGCGAATACGCAAAACTTGGCAGTCTCATCCTCGATCGGGAGCGGTCTTTACAGATCCTTGAAAAGTCCGGCCGTCTGGTATACCGGGTCTGCAGTCCGGACGGAAGGCTTCTGATTCAGGCCGGCGTGCTTCCTCCGCTCATGGTGATCTGCACGGCGGGGGCCGTTCTGTTTCTCCTGCAGCTGACCGGTCAGTTTCTGTTCTATTTCAGGGAAGATAAAAAGATCCGCCGGATTCTTTCCCCGATCAACGAGATCGCACTGAAGGCGGACGCGCTCAGCCGTCTTTCCTTCTCGGAGGATAAGTTCCGTACGGATACCGAGGAAAAATACCATGCCATCGAGCAGGCGCTTGAACATATTTCCCCGGAAAGGTTTGCCGAGGAAACGCCTCTTTCCTTCAACGATTCCGATCTTTCCGGTGTCGAGGCGGCCATGAACAACCTCCTTCTGCGCATGCGTGACACCTACCGACAGCAGGCCCGGTTTGTCAACGATGCTTCCCATGAGCTTCGCACACCGATCGCGGTCATCCTCGGATACGCGAATATGCTTGACAGATGGGGAAAAACGGATCCGAAAACACTGGACGAAGGGATCACAGCCATCAAAAACGAGGCCGACCAGATGAATCACCTCGTCGAACAGCTTCTGTTTCTTGCAAGAGGCGACAGCGGAAAGACATCTCTTGAGAAATCCTCTGTCAATGTCTGCGATCTGATGCAGGAGGTGTATGAAGAATCATTCATGATCGATGAGGGACATCACTATCGGATCCGCCTGCCCGAAAACCATGAGATCCTGACCGAGGCGGACCCCGGCCTGCTGAAACAGGCTGTCCGTATCCTGATCGACAACGCGGCCAAATATACGCCTCCCGGAGATGAGATCATCCTCTCGGCAGGAAGAACGGCTGCGGGAGAACCCTTTCTCCAGGTACAGGATACCGGCGTCGGGATCGCGGAATCAGAGATCCCGCAGATCTTCGACCGTTTCTATCGTTCAGACGAAGTGCGGTCCAGCGCGGGAACAGGGCTCGGCCTTGCGATCGCCAAGTGGATCGTGGATAAGCATGAAGGCCATTTTGAGATCCTTTCCAGGCAGGAACTCGGCACAAGGATCCGGATCGTTCTGCCGGCATAAAAAAGACAGGGGATGTCTCCAACCCCTGTCTTTTTACCATATCCTGATGATCTGTTCATAGAGCAGAATGTCTTTCGCATTCACACTCAGGTTCGCGTGATAATGTCCGAAAAACCACCTTTTGTAATCCAGTCTGTTTCTGATCTCTTCCAGATATCTGTTCAGCTCATTGCCGCCCGGGATTCCGAGCAGATGCAGGTCACTTGACGGTGCGCAGTGGGTCACCACATAATCCGTTTTCCAGTGATTTCGTTCCAGGGTCTCCAGACCATGCTGCATCTCTTCTTCTGACGGAAGTTCCTGCGGCCACCAGGAAATGCCTTTGACCCTGAAGAAGCGCTTTCCTTTTCGCCTGAGTTCTTCCGCCTGTTTCCTCCAGAGCGGATTTTTTCCGTCCAGGATACCATCCGTGATATCGTGCGAGTTTGCGCCGCCGAACGCAAAGATCCTTGCCCCGTCTACAACATACATATCTCCGCGCATCAGCATCAGGACCGACGGCCTGATCTGTTTTACCCTGCCGCCGTGCCATCTGATCTCGGGAAATTCGTCGCTCATCAGCCGGTCATAATTTTCATGATTTCCGGGGACGAAGAGGGTCGTAAATGACCTTCTGTCAAGCTCATCCAGGTCATGTTGCTCCTCTTTCTGCCGGCTTTCATCATCGGGCTGAAACCATACCCCTCCGAAATCACCTGCAATGATCACATAGTCCTCTTTCGTCATATCCTCCTGTTCGGTAAAGATATGACGGCTGAATCTTCTGAAATCGCCGTGTGTGTCCCCGGTTATGTAGATCATGAGCCTGCCACCTCATACGCCTAAAGCTTTGATACTTCAATCTCCTTCAGCATGGAAAGAATATCTTTCTCCGTGCACAGCCATTTTCTGCAGGCTGTCGCGCTTCCGGCAGCACAGGCAAGCTGCAGAGCTTCTTCATATCTTCCCCCGAACCGCGTCATCCCTGCCAGAAAGCCGGCCACCGTTGAATCACCCGCGCCGACGGTCGATACCACCTTCTGCTTTTCAATGACCGTCGCATGCAGAAGGTCTCCGTTCCCTGACAGGAAAAACGCGCCTTCACCGCCCAGTGTGACCAGAACATTTTCCGCCCCGTCCGCCTGGCATTTCATCATCAGGGAAACAACCGATGCGGTGCTCCTGTCAGTGCTTCCGTACAGAGTGAGCAGTTCTTCCTCATTCGGCTTGATCAGAAACGGATGATACGGGAGCGTAGCCTTCAGGTTTTCCGCCTCTGTGTCGACGACAAACCGTACGCTGTTTTCATGGCAGATCCGACTGATCTCCTCATACAGATTCAGGCTTCCTGCCCTGAGATTGCCGCTCAGGATCAGTTCATCTTCCGAAGAAAGGCTCCTGACCTTCTCCATAAGCCGTGTGACCTGAGCTTCTCCGATCACCGGGCCGTTTCCGTTGAAGGCAGTTTCCATTTCGCAGTCGATTTTTACATTGATCCTGGTCTCACCCTCCGGAAGCGGAATAAAATCACAGCTGCAGCCGTATTCTTTCGCAAGTGTCTCCAGAAGTGCGCCGGTCTTTCCGGCGATAAATCCCCAGGCAATGCTTTTGATCCCAAGTTCGGCCAGGACAACGGAAACATTCAGCCCCTTCCCGCCCGGAAACATCTCCTCTTTCGCGGAACGGTTGATTTGTCCGGGCGTAAAGCCGGCAGTGCTCAGATCCATATGATAGTCAATTGCCGGATTTGCAGTAAGTGTGTAAATCATAGGACACTGACCTCCTTTTTATTATGATAAAACAGATCAGCCCGGTACTCAATTAAAAAAAAGTATATCTTTTATGAACTGTTTTCGTTGTTCTTTTTAAGCCATTATCCGTCAATCCTGTAGCATAAAAGGGATAAATATGCTATCCTTCAGTCAGCATCCTATAAAAGAAAGGAGTCCGGTATGTCAACATTTTACATGCCTGTCAGGGTATTTGAAGAAGAAAACGCTGTCCGCAATCACGCGGCAGATCTGAAACGGTTCGGAAAAAAAGCGCTGATCGTGACCGGAAAGCATTCGGCCCGTCAGAACGGTTCCCTGGAAGATGTCACTGCATCGCTTGAGGAGACCGGGATCGGTTATGCCTGCTTTGATGATGTGGAGGAAAACCCGTCGATCGAGACCATCATGAAGGGTCGTGATCTTGGAATTGCCGAACACGTGGATTTCGTGATCGGCATCGGAGGCGGTTCACCCCTTGACGCGGCAAAAGCCATCGCTCTGATGATCAGGAAATCCGATAAGGATATCTCCTACCTCTACAGTCCTGACGGAGACAGTGCCGCGCTTCCCATCGTAGCCGTCCCCACGACCTGCGGCACAGGCTCGGAAGTCACTCCGGTTTCTGTCCTGACCAACACGCCGAAAGGAATCAAAAAGTCCATTCCCCATAAGCTCTTTCCGGAGCTTGCCCTGATTGACGGGAAATACCTGGCTGCCGCACCTTTCCATATTCTGGCCAACACGGCTTTCGATGCCCTGACACATCTGATCGAGAGCGAACTGAATGTCAGATGCACGCCCTACAGCCATATGTGCGTCGATGCCGGCCTGAAAAACTGGTCTTTAAGCCTTCCTGTCCTGAGGCAGGAAAGAGAGCCGGGTCCGGATGATTTCCTGAATATGATGCGTGCTTCCATGATGGCCGGTATGGCGATCGCCCACACCGGCACGACACTTCCGCACGGCCTGAGCTATCCGCTGACCGTCAGTCTCCATGTCCCTCACGGCAAGGCGACCGCTTATTTCACTGCCGGATACCTTTCCGAAGCGCCGTCAGAAAGAAGCAGTTATCTTCTGAAGACAGCCGGCTTTAAAGACCTGCAGGATTTTCAGAATATTTATCACAGGGCCTGCGGTCCTGTAGATGCCCCTGAAGAAACACTGTCACGGGTTTTGACAGCCGCCGTCGAAGAAACGATGGGATCTCCCGCAAAGATTGCACAGACCCCGTTTGCTGTTGACCATGACGTACTTGACAGGATAGCATTTTACGAAAAAAACACCCTTTCCTGAGGAAAGGGTTTTTTCGTTTCAGTTATGCTGTAATGGATCTGACTGCAGGGGACCTTTATACAGGAGGCTCAGCATCGTTATGTCATCGTACTGCTCAGCCCCGTCTATAAATGCCGAAAGATCCGCCATGACATTTTCGATCAGCTTCTGCGGACCGGCATCCGGTTCCCGGTTCAGCGTGTCCAGAAGACGTTTCTCGCCGAAGAAAGCGCCGTGGTCCGGCTTCCTCGCTTCCGTCACTCCGTCCGTATAGACAAAGATACTGTCACCTTCATTCAGATGGAACGGGTACTCGGAAAACTCCAGACCGTCGAAAGCCGCGACAGGCAGGGAATGGGTATCTCTTACAAACTCATATCGTCCCCCGGACCGCCGGACTGCCGGGTATTCATGACCTGCATTGGAGGCAAGGCCGTCACCGGTTTGCAGATCGAGAATGCCGATCCAGACTGTCACGAACATCTGGGCATCATTATCCTTTATCAGCTGGCGGTTCACCTGCGCCAGTACTTCCGCCGGTCCGGCTCCGTCCTCGGCATTGTTTTTGATCAGCATCCTGGCGATCATCATGAACAGGGCAGCCGGTGTACCCTTTCCGGAAACATCCGCCATGACGAGCGCAATGTGATCCTGATCCACCATAAAGAAGTCATAGAAATCCCCGCCCACGCTTTTCGCCGGTTTCATGGATGCATAGATCTCAAATTCCGAGCGTTCGGGAAACGGCGGGAACACATTGGGCAGCTGGCTTTCCTGTATGGAAGACGCCAGATCCATCTCCGTCCTGATCCTCTCATTTTCAGCTGTCATACTGACCAGATCCCGGGTGTATGTGTTGATATCACTCTCCATCTGGGTAAGACTCGTATACAGAACACCTACCTCATCGTTGGATGAGATCTTCATATTGCTGAAAATGGAAGTCTCTGTCGTTTCGGATTCCTTCTTTTTTTCCACCAGCTGTCTGGCACCTGACGCGAGAGCACGGATCGGATATGCCACTTTACGGACTGTAACAATAACGGGAATCAGCGCAAGAAGCAGCCCCATGATCAGAACCGCAAAGATGATCTGGGTCGCCGCGGATCTTAAATACTCCATCTCTTCCCTGTAGGAAAGGCTCACGATCACATACGCAGGGACCGTCCCGTCATCGTCCGGAATCGGATAAACAACCCCCAGCCATTCATCAGCATGAAAGACAAACGGTTCTTGCTGTTCATATTCCGGGTTTTCTTCCATGTAATCAAGCAGGGAGCCATCGGCAGAATCTCCGAGTGCGGCTGCTGTTTCTCCTCCGGTAAAGTCAAAGTCCATGATATACCGGTACGTATCCTGATCGGCGCTGATCACACTCAGCGCTTCGATCTCGAACTGCTTTCCGATACCGCTGATCAGCTGATACAGTTCATTGTATGATTCATCCGGCGTTTTGCTTTCTGCCCATTCACTGATCATATCCGGCTGAAAAAAGCCGGACATGATATGAGCGATGTCTAACAGATGATCACGATAATACGAATCTGCTCTCCTGTTATACAGCGCATAAGTGATGGTAAAAATGAACAGGCTGACGACCATAACGACCGAAACGATCATCACCGCGATCTTCCGGCCGAGCGGAAATCTGATGTATTTTCGTCTCATGTCTGGTATGCAGGGAATATGCGCCCTGTCTTTACTCTACATTGAACAGGTTGATAAAACCGGTAATGACAAGAATCTCTCTGACATCTTCATTGACATTTTTAAGCGTCATTTTTTTCGGACCGTTCATAACCTTGGCAGCTGCGAGCAGTACACGCAGTCCGGCGCTTGAAAGATATGTGAGTCCTTTCATGTCAAATATCACATTTTTAATGTTGTTCAGCTCCGGCATGAGAGCTCTCTCAAAATCCGGCGAAGTACGGACATCCAGTTCCCCCTCCACTGCAACAATAAGGCTGTCATTTTCTTTTTTCAAATCGTATTTCATACTGATCCTCCCACATGATTTTCAGGCTTTTCCTTCTTCTTTGTGATACAGAAGATACTCGTTGATGTCAAAGCCTTCCGTATACTGCCAGTCCAGATTATTGCCGACCAGCTTCTCTCCGCCAAGCGATGTCCCGTATGCATCCACATTCGCCAGAATGATCTTGGCACTGATGGAGGCATCCCTGTCGTCCAGGCGATAGGCTTTTCCGGAGTCCGTGAAACGGATCCTCATCCAGTGCGGCATCAGGATTACTTCCACTTTGATCTCACCATTCGCGTCATAGGCATTGGCGATCCGCTCGGTCAGCATCTCTTCCACACTCATACGGATCCTGAACACTTTTTTCCCGCGGAAACCAAGCTGCTCCGCAAGGCCCTGCACAAGATCACAGACAGGCGCAATGGTATAGGCTTTGTTTTTCACGCTGATGCTCAGAATTCTGAGGCCTTCATTGAGCGCGTTGCTGATAAAT
>JAGCAV010000402.1 GCA_017652545.1 Lachnospiraceae bacterium | reverse complement strand
CGCGGATGATCGGGCAAACATTGATAATATGTATGTCCAATATGAGGCGCTGGGGGAGAATAACGTGATCAGCGATATCTACAACCAGGTGCGGGCGCTGCCGTCGATCCCGCCGGAAGCGCAGCCGGTGCCCGCCCATGCTTACGCACACTGACAGGAGGTACAACATGAAAATGAGCAACAAGGTATATGATGTCCTGAAGTTTATCGCCCAGATCCTGCTGCCGGCGATCGGCACGCTGTATTTTGCCCTGGCCCGGATCTGGGATCTGCCATACGCGGAGCAGATCGTCGGGACGATCACGGCGGTCGACGCCTTCCTGGGCGCCCTGCTTGGGATCAGCACGATGCAGTACAACAAACAGGAAAAACAACCGCCTGATGAAGAGTAAAATATGGAATCTGTTATTTTAGTAAATGACGGATTTCCAAAATAACAATGCCCTGGGAGAAATCCCGGGGCGCTTTTTTTGTCTCTGGATGTCGGTAGTAATTGTCGGTAGTAGGAGGGGGTGCTCGAAAATGTCATGTCGGTAGTATGTCGGTAGTTGGTAGAAAACTACAGAAATCCACGCTTAGATTCAGAGCGAAAGAAAAACCCGCAGATCGTTGATCTACGGGCATTTTGGCGGAGAAGCCGGGATTTGAACCCGGGCTGCCATCACTGACACTACTCCCTTAGCAGGGGAGCTGATGCCTTTATTTTGCGATTGTTTCAGCGCAATCTGTCGGTAGTGTGTCGGTAGTTGACTGGCGGCCTATGGCATCTACAGCCGCTTTCGTGTCTTCCATATCCGGATGCGCGTACCGGTCCAGCATCCGAGTTGTCGACCAGCGCATGACTTTTTTGATGGTCTGTGGAGCGACGCCTTCCGTGATCGCCAGCGCCGTGGCGGTCGTGTGGCGGCAGGAATACGGCTGTAATTTGCGGCATTTGGCCGCCTCCAGCGCGTCGTAGTAGTCTTTCCTCCACTGATCCTCAGAGGCGGTAAAAAGCCGCCCTGACGGCCGCGCATGGGCGATCAGATCCTCCAGCACCGGGATGATCACGGCGGCGATCGTCACCGGCGTCTTCTTCCGGACAGTGGTCTTCTTGCCGGCACCGATGATCTGCCGGTTGTCCAGGTCAATCATGTCCACGTGGAGGTCGAAACACTCGCCCGGCATCAGGCCGCTGTAGATCATCAGCAGCGGGATGGCGGCCCGGAGATCGCCGGATTCGTAGAGCTTCCAGAGGGTCGCCTGTTCGACATCGTTGAATGGCTCGCGTTCCTTTTCCGTCAGTTTCGGCAGCTGGATGAAGGACGGCAGGTCCTTGTTCGCGTATCCGTCAGCTGCAGCCATGCGGAAGAGCGTCGTCAGCACGGTCCGGCAGTCCTTTGCGGTGTAATATGTGGAACACTCCGCGGACACCGTGTCCCGAAGATCTACGACCGTCAGTTGGTCCACGCGGATGTTGTGGAGCTTGTCCAGCCGGTTCCAGGCGATACTGTAGGCTGTCTGCTTGGATGCTGACAAGGCGGTGTACTCGTTCTTTTCGTAGTTGTTCCAGTAATACTGCAGCGTCGGGGCGGCATCCGGCTTCAGGGCCCGCAGCGTCGGGATGTATGCCAGCGCCTCCGCCTTCGTGGCAAAGCCGGCCTTTGTCTTTTTGATCGGGATCCGTTGCCGCTTGTTCGCCGGATCCATCAGGTCATCCGGGAGCTCACGATACCCGACCACCGCCTGGGCCACCCATCCGGATCCGCGCTTGAACGCGCTACCGGTGCCGTTTGCCGTCCGTTTCGGGCGGCGCTTTTTTTGTTCGGGTGAAAGTTTCTTTCCACAATACGGGCAGTATACCGCATCGGGAATGGAAGGTTTATGGCACTTCGGGCAGGTCATGGTGATCACCTCAGTCGAAGCCAAGACTTGGCTTCCCGTCATAAGGGGTGAATATTGTCGTTTCTTCGCAATAGAAATACCAGCCTTCTTTCATGTCGTAATCAGCTTCATGACGATCATGGCCATGCCAGTCTTTAGTGGAAATTGCGGTATTGTCATACTTTGTCAGCGTGGCGAATGGCTTCCCGAATTCGTTCGGCTCTTCAAAATACCAGACATATGCGTAGGCATGGTCGGATGCCAGGCGGATTTTCCAATGGCCGGCAGGAATATCAATTCCGACTTGCCAGAGTCCCGGCGGGACCTCGACTTCCTTCCAGTTGTCGGCGGACCAGATCGCGCTGTTGATGCGGTCCTTCAGTTCGATCAGTTCATCCAGCGTCAGGCCGGAGATATCCGGCAGATCCGCCAGGGCGAGCGTCGGCATGGCCAGCGCCAGGATCAGGATGACGGTGAGCAGTTTTTTCATGGTACCCTCCTTAATATATTTTGATTATCCTACTTGTTGCGCGGTGTTTTTTTCTTCAATCCCGAGCACTCTTCGAACAGCGTTTTTTGTCGAAAAATCAGATAAACGATATGCCTCAATAACCTCAAATTCATCCGGCATCAGAACTTCTTCCTGCTGCATAAAAATCATCGGGTCAAGCATCAGCACATTCGATAACCTTTCAATCATCGGTCTTTTCATCTTTTGTATATCACCAGACTCCCATCGTGATACTGTTGCAGTCGTTGTATTGATAGCTTGCGCAAGTTCTTGCTGGTTCATTCCAAGTTTTATCCGACGGTTTCTAATAACATCACCAAGTGTCATTTAAAATACCTCCTGATTCATGTCTGTCTGCATTGTATCACACAATTACGCAAATTTGCAATTTTTTATTTAAAGTCGCTTGACTTTTGTGCAAATATGATTTATCTTATACCATGGGTTGCGAAATTGCGTAAATCCGAAATACAATATATAGGAGGTGAAAAATTATGAGAGCAAATGCCTTGAAGGGGAAGATCGTCGAGCGAGGTATGACGATCGGAGAATTCTGCGAGCGGGCAAACTTCGTCAGATCCACATTTGACCGAAAAATAAACGGTTTAAGTGAATTTAACCGCGAAGAAATTAAACGGATCATTGCTGTGCTGGATCTGACATGGGACGAAGCGCGTAGTATTTTTTTTACCGTCGAAGTTACGTAATTGCGTAAAACTGTAAGGAGGATGAAGCAATGGGAAACCTGACCAAGAGGCTCAGCGACGCGGTCAACGCCCTGGGCAACGACCTGACGGGTGCGCGGTGGCCGGCGGAAGGACGTGAGGCACAATGGCTGACCGCGTAACATTCGACGACCTGCTGCGGATGACCACGCCGGTGATCACCGGCACACAGGCCGCCCAGGCGATGGGGATGGATCCGACCAGGCTGATCGGATACGCAAACGAAAAGCCGGAGGCCATCCACTTTCCGTACCAGATGAGCGGGTCCCACATGAAGATCCCGCGGGTGCCGTTCCTGAAGTTCTGGGGCTGCACGGATGAAGAGATCGAGAACAGGAGGATGAACGCATGACAGCATACCGGCAGATCCGGACCATTACCGGGCAGAAGATATTCGTGAAGGAAACCCGGCGCGAACGGCGGGACCGGCTGATCCTGAGGGCCGAGATCCTGCTGGCCCCGCTGGTGGTGATCTTCGTGTTCGCCCTGGCGGCCGGGATGATCAAGGTGGGGTGAAGCATGGCAACACTGAGAACCTACGAAGAGAAGGCCGCCATCGTGGAGCACTGCATCGAGCTGGAGAGGACCGGCGGGGACATCCTGGGCTATCTGTGGAGTAAAAATTACGTATCGCCCCGGGCCACCTGGTGCAACTTCCAGCGGGAATGGTTAGGGAGAAAGCCCTACGAGTACACGGACGGAAAACCGAAAGCGAAGGGAGAGATCAGATTGAACAAAAAATTCAAGGTAACGCCCGAGATCAAGGCGGAGGCGATCCGCCTGGCGATCGCCGGCGAGGATCCGCGTGTATACCTGACCAACATGGGCAGCGTAGACGCGCCGAAAGTGTGGGTCAAGATCCGTGCGGAGCTGAAGAACAGCAGCCCGGAGATCTACGCGCAGCTGCCGAAGCGGATCGGCCGGAAGACCGCGGAGAAGACGCCCACGCTGACGTGTGAAGAGGTGAAGAAGTCCATCATGGAGATCCCGCAGATAAAGGTTGACGGACCGCTCCGGATCGAGACGCCGGAGACGAACAAGGTCGAGGTCGTGGAGACGCCGGAGACCAGCCTGGCGGATGCAATGGGCGGCATGGCGGCAGCTGCGGATGAGTTCTTCCAGAGCTGCGAGGATGCCGGGCTGAATCTCAACACGCAGGAAAAGATCACGCAGCCGCTCTGTTACGACGGCATGACGGTACGGGAAATCGAGGGCCTGTTCGGCCGGTACCGGCGGACGGACATCCACGGAGCCACTTACGTTGATTTCGAGAACCCGGACGGGGCGGATGTCATGAGCTACACCGTGGAGCAGTGGAAGAAGCTGCGGGCGGAACAGGTGAACGCCTTCCGGATCCTGGGGGTGGAACTGTGAAAAATGCGAGAATACTGCCGGATCCTCGCGTCAAGGTCAAGGAATGGGATATCGACGGGAAACCCGCATCCATTTATGTGGAGTTTGGAGACAACACGACGGAGATTTATGCCCGGCACATCATGCAGCCTCATCCGTCGTTTGTGAAGGCGATCGGGAACATCCGGACGGGGTACCAGTACGGTTATGTCGGGAAGCACGCAAAAAAATGACCGGGCGCTGTTGCCGCAGCATCCCGGCCCACCACGAAAGTGATTGATGCCGTGGTTATTATACCACAGAAAGGACAATTGAACAATGAGAGCACTGTATGAAATCGACCAGGCAATCCTGGACTGCGTCGACCTGGAGACCGGGGAGATCCTGGATCCGGAGAAGCTGACCGCGCTGCAGATGGAGCGCGAGGCGAAGCTGGAGGGCGTGGCCCTGTGGGTGAAGGACCTGAAGGCGGAGGCGGAGGCCGTAAAAGCGGAGGCCGACAAGCTGAACGCCCGGAAGAAGGCGCTGGACAACAAGATCGAGGCCATCAAGGCGTGGCTGCTGTACGCGCTGAACGGCGAGAAGCTGAAGACTGCGCGGTGCAATGTGTACCAGACCCACAACACGAAGCTGAACGTGATCGACGAGCAGAGCGTGGTGAACTGGATCCAGACGCACAGCCAGGAGCCGGAGCAGTATCTGAAGTTCACGCTGCCGGAGATCCGGAAGGACGCTG
>JAGCAV010000401.1 GCA_017652545.1 Lachnospiraceae bacterium | reverse complement strand
GCGAAAGACCAAGATCATCTGTACCATCGGTCCTGCCAGCGAATCAGAAGAAATGATACGCGCCCTGTGTCTGGCAGGTATGAATGTGGCGCGGCTTAATTTTTCACACGGAACACACGAAGAACATCTGCGCAGGATCTCCACGATCCGCAAGGTCCGGGAGGAGCTGGATCTGCCGATCGCCATCATGCTGGACACCAAGGGACCGGAGTACCGGATCGGTACCTTTGAAAACAAAAAGGTCACTGTCCACGAGGGAGACACCTTCACTTTCACCACCAGAACCGTGATCGGAGACGAGCATCAGGTCAGCGTCAGCTATGCCAATCTTGCCAACGAGCTGGAGCCCGGTGACACCATCCTGGTCAACAATGCGCTCCTCTCCTTTAAGGTCATTTCCACGGACGGCGAATCGATCAAGACCTGTGTCGTGGAAGGCGGTGAAATGTCCGATCGCAAGAGCATGAGTTTCCCCGGCAAGGTCATCAAGCAGAAATACCTTTCAGACCAGGATATCTCGGATATCCTCTTCGGCGTGGAAAACGATGTCGATTTTATTGCCTGCTCCTTTGTCTCCGTCCGTCAGGACCTCGTGGATGTTCATGATCTGCTCAGGGCTCACGGTAAGGACAGCTCGGTCGAACTGATCGCCAAGATCGAAAACTGGGCCGGCTATCAGAACATTGCGGATATCTGTCAGGAATGCGACGGCGTCATGGTCGCCCGCGGCGATCTGGGTGTGGAAGTGCCTTATGAACAGCTTCCATCCATTCAGAAATCAATGATCACACAGTGCAGGCTGCTCGGAAAGCGCGTGATCACAGCCACGGAGATGCTCGAATCCATGATTCACAACCCCCGTCCCACCAGAGCGGAGGCTTCCGATGTGGCGAACGCGGTCTATGACGGGACCAGCGCGGTCATGCTCTCCGGAGAAACCGCGGCAGGCAGCTACCCGGTCCAGGCGGTGGAGGCCATGTCCAGGATCGCGGAAGCATCAGAGAACAACATCGATTTTGTCAAGCGGTTCCATGACAATGAATTTATCATCATGAACAATATGGATGCCATTTCCCACGCGACCTGCGGTATGGCCATCGATATCCAGGCCAAGGCGATCGTTGCCTGTACGCTCTCGGGCGGTATGGCCCGGATGGTCTCCCGTTTCCGTTCCCCGGTCGATATCATCGGCCTCACAACGGACGAAAAGACCTGGAGGCGGCTCTCCCTGTCCTGGGCAGTCACTCCGAAAATGTGTGAAATGTATCCGTCCACCGAAGTGCTGTTCTATGGCGCCCGCAAGATCGCGCAGGAAACCTTCTCCCTCAAAAAGGGAGACCGCATGGTCATTACCGGCGGTGTGACCAACGGCAGGAGCGGAAATACGAATCTGATCAAGATCGAAGAGGTCTGAACAGGCTGATCCACTGCCTGATCAGCAAAAATCAGCAAAAAAGTCAGCAGGAATGTCATACTATCGCCTGTTGATTTAGATTTTTTGATATGTTACCATGTTTCTACTTATTTATAAGTCACAGCGGGTCTTCCTGTGCCCTCCCGCCGCTGATCCGGTTCGGATCTTTTATCAGACTATAACGGGCACCTATTATTACATGTAAGGAGAGGAACAAACATGAGCAGAGAAAGTATCTCCCGCGAAACCTTCATCAAAGGTGTCGCAGCAGGCGCTGTGGTTGCCGCCAGCCTTGGCACACTGCGCCTGGTGGATTACTCCACAGCAGACAAAGCGAAGAAACACAGCTTTGTTCCGGGGACTTACACCTCTTCCGCTGCAGGCATCGAGAGTGATGTCAAAGTGAGCATCACGGTAGATGAAAAGAGCATCACCGATGTGGCAGTGGACGTATCCGGTGAAACAGCCGGGATCGGGGCAGAGATCGGTGATGAAGTCATCACTCAGATCCTTGCTGCACAGACACCGGACATTGACGGTGTTGCCGGGGCGACCGTTACTACGCAGGCTGTGAGAGATGCGCTGACGGATGCAATCGCAAGGGCGGAAGCCGGTGAGGCGGATCCGGAGACGGAGGCAGTCACAGAAGCTGCAGAAACGGCAGAGGAAACAGTCACGGAAGCTGCCGCGGGAGATGCCGGCGCATCTGCTGCCACAGGCTATGTACCCGGAACCTACTCCGCTTCCGCGAAGGGCATTGAGAGCGATGTTACAGTCGACATTACCGTGGATGAAGCTTCCATTACCGACGTCGCGGTGGATGTCTCCGGCGAGACCGCCGGCATCGGCGCCGATATCGGCGACACGGTCATTGAACAGATCCTGGCGGCACAGTCCGCCCAGATCGACGGCGTGGCCGGTGCCACCATCACCTCCGACGCTGTCAAAGCAGCCGTGGCTGACGCGCTCTCCCAGGCAGGTGCTGGCGCAGCCGAAGCACCCGCTGAAGAAGCCCCCGCAGCCGGAGCTGCTGCAGGCGCCTACCCGCCGGGCACCTACTCCGCCACCGCGAAGGGC
>JAGCAV010000400.1 GCA_017652545.1 Lachnospiraceae bacterium | reverse complement strand
GTCTGATGCAGGTGGATTATTCCTGAGTCCCGCTGCGGCCGTCAGTCACCTGACGGCCTTTTATCTGTCAGAAAGATGCTCCCTGCAGAAGTGTTACCGGATCAGGCCATGCCACTCCTGCAGTGACCTGATCTGCTTTGTCTCATGCGTCTTCATATACCGGATCCCTTCGGCCGCTGCCCTTGCCGCGGCGATGGTCGTGATGTACGGAATTCCCTGTTTGATCGCGTTGCGGCGCAGGTAGCTGTCATCATGAATGCTTTCCTTGCCCACAGGCGAGTTGATGATCAGCTGTACCTTTCCGTTTGTCATCATATCCGTGATATTCGGACGTCCCTCATACTGTTTGTTCACGCGTTCCGCAGGAATACCGGCGGCATTGAGCAGCTCGCAGGTCCGGCCGGTGGAAAGGATCTTGAACCCGCATTCATGGAAGATCCGCGCGATGGCGGCAATCTCGGGCTTATCCTTCCGGTTGACGGAGATCAGCACGGTTCCCTCCAGGGGCAGCTGTGATTTCGCGCCTTCCTGCGCCTTGAAGAACGCCTCACCGGCAGTTTCCGCCAGGCCGAGCACTTCTCCGGTAGAACGCATTTCCGGTCCGAGAACGGGATCCACCTCCTGGAACATGTTGAAGGGGAATACCGCCTCCTTGACTCCGTAGAACGGAATGATACGCTCTTTCAGCGTGCCGACGGGCGAGGGTCTTCCTGTAATGGACGATGTGATGATATCCGTCGCCAGCGGCACCATACGGATTCCGCACACCTTTGAGACAAGCGGAACCGTGCGGGATGCCCGCGGATTGGCCTCCAGTACGTACACCGTGTCATTCTCAATGGCGTACTGCATGTTCATCAGGCCTACCACATGCATCTGCTCCGCGATCCGGCGGGTATAATCCTTGATCGTCTCAAGGTCATTCGCCGGGATGTGCCTGGACGGAATGATGCATGCCGAATCGCCCGAATGGATTCCGGCCAGTTCGATATGCTCCATGACAGCCGGTACATAGGCATGTTCCCCGTCACTGATGGCATCTGCTTCGCATTCCAGCGCATGATTCAGGAACCTGTCGATCAGGATCGGCCTGTCCGGCGTGACGCCGACAGCCGCTGCCATATAGTCCTTCATGCTCTCATCGTCATAGACGACTTCCATGCCGCGCCCGCCCAGCACATAGGAAGGACGCACCATCACCGGATAGCCTATTTTATTCGCGATGGCAATGGCTTCATCCACGGTGGTCGCCATTCCTGATTCGGGCATGGGGATGCCGAGTCTTTCCATCATGCTTCTGAACTGGTCACGGTCCTCTGCCAGATCGATGACCTCCGGCTGCGTTCCCAGAATGTTCACGCCGTTCTTCTTCAGATCCGCCGCCAGGTTCAGCGGCGTCTGTCCGCCGAACTGGGCGATCACGCCCAGGGGCTTCTCCTCGTGATAGATGGAGAGCACATCCTCCAGTGTCAGCGGTTCAAAATACAGTTTGTCGGATGTGTCATAGTCTGTGGATACTGTCTCCGGGTTGCAGTTGACGATGATCGTCTCAAATCCCAGTTCGTGCAGCGACTTCGCCGCATGGACGCAGCAGTAATCGAACTCGATTCCCTGCCCGATCCGGTTGGGACCGCCGCCCAGGATCATGATCTTCTTCCTGGCCTGATCCGCGCTTCCGGCGCTGTTCCCTTCACAGTCCGCCGCACAGGCATCGGACACGGATTTCTGTCTGTTGTAGGTTGAATAATAGTAGGCACTGTCAGGCGTACCGCTCACATGGACGCCATCCCAGGTCTGAACCAGACCCAGCGCGAGCCTGCGGTTTCTCACCTCATCTTCGGAAATCTCCAGGATCCGGCTCAGGTACTTATCCGAGAAGCCGTCTTTCTTGGCCTGGATCAGCTCTTCATCGGAGGGCAGGTGTCCTTTGCTTTTCAGCAGCTGCTCTTCCTCCTCCACAAGCTCTTTCATCTGCTCGATAAAGTAAGCCTTTACGCTTGTCAGTTCCTGCAGTTCCTCAACCGAAGCGCCCTTCCGCAGCGCTTCATACATGATAAAGTGGCGCTCGGAGCCGGCGGAGCGAAGGAGCCGCAGCAGCGCTTCCTTCGGCATCTCGTGATAGTTTTTGACATATCCCAGGCCGTAACGGTCCTTCTCCAGAGAACGGATGGCTTTCTGGAATGCCTCCTTGTAGTTCTTGCCGATGGACATGACCTCGCCGACCGCGCGCATCTGGGTCCCCAGCTTATCCTCCACGCCCTTGAACTTTTCAAAAGCCCAGCGCGCGAACTTGACCACCACATAGTCGCCGTCAGGTTTGTACTGATCCAGTGTTCCGTACTTTCCGCAGGGCAGATCCTTCAGTGTCAGGCCGCAGGCCAGCTTGGCCGAGACCAGGGCAATGGGAAAGCCGGTGGCTTTGGAAGCCAGCGCTGAGGAGCGGGATGTCCTCGGATTGATCTCAATGACCACGACCCTTCCGGTCTTCGGATCATGCGCGAACTGAACGTTCGTGCCGCCGATCACGCCGATATGCTCAACGATCCGGTAAGCCTGCTCCTGCAGCGACTTCTGGAGCTCCTCGCTGATGGTCAGCATAGGCGCGGTGCAGAAAGAGTCGCCTGTATGTACACCGACCGCATCCACGTTCTCAATGAAGCAGACGGTGATCATATTGTTATCCTTGTCCCGGACCACTTCCAGTTCAAGTTCTTCCCAGCCGAGAATGGATTCCTCCACCAGTACCTGGTGGATCAGACTGGCATCCAGGCCTCTGGAACAGACCACTTTCAGTTCATCCCTGTTGTAGACGAGTCCGCCACCGGTCCCGCCCATGGTGTATGCCGGCCGGAGCACCACCGGATATCCCAGATCATCCGCGATCTTTAACGCTTCTTCCACGCTGTAAGCCACTTCGCTGCGTGCCATTCCGATGCCGAGCGCATTCATGGTCTCCTTGAATTCGACACGGTCCTCGCCGCGCTCGATGGCATCCACCTGTACACCGATGACCTGTACGTTGTACCTGTCAAGAATACCGGTCCTGTAAAGCTCCGAACAAAGATTCAGGCCGGATTGTCCTCCAAGGTTCGGCAATAAAGCGTCCGGTCTCTCCTTGGCAATGATCTGTTCCAGCCTGTTTGCATTCAGAGGTTCAATATAGGTAATATCAGCCATCTCCGGATCCGTCATAATAGTCGCCGGATTGGAATTGACCAGTACGATCTCATAACCGAGACTTCGAAGCGCCTTGCAGGCCTGCGTCCCTGAGTAGTCAAATTCACACGCCTGCCCGATTACGATCGGACCGGAACCGATAATCAGGATCTTATGAATATCTGTTCTTTGTGCCATGAATATCTCCTTTTCTTATCTGTCCTGAACAGCTGCCCAAATCTTTCATATTTTATATGATGACGGTTCAAAGGTAAAGACAGAAATTTACCTGCGCTTTTCTTCAGATATAGTTCAATTTGCTCATTCCCTCAGGATGAAAGCCACATATGCTTCCGTATTGCCGCGATTCTGAACGGATTACAGGCAGTCAACCTCCGTAACCGTCAGCACGTCGTTTTTCACCCGGAACCGGATATTGTGCCCCGCAAAGCTGACTCCGTAGATCCGCTCCGGATCGTCGTGATAGGCGGGTCTGGGGTCCTGTTCCAGGATTCCCAGGGCAGCCTGCCTTTTTTCTTCAGGCAGCTTCCCCGCAAGTTCTTCCGGAAAGTTCACCTGCAGCCGGCGGGTGTCTGCTTCGGGCAGGCTGCCCCACGCGTCACTGATGCAGTCCGCGTACGGCAGGTAAGGCTTGATATCATAGATGGGGGTACCGTCCATCAGGTCTGCGCCGGCCACCCGGAGCACCGGTCCTTTTTCCGGGTCATACTCGATCTTGGTCAGCCTGACACAGGAAAGGCCGAGCGGATTGGGACGGAAGGGAGACCGTGTTGCAAACACGCCGACCCGTTCGTTACCGCCCAGCCTGGGCGGACGGACTGTCAGCTTCCTGCTTTCTCCGGCCCCGGAAAACTCCCAGATGAGCCAGATGTGGCTGAAATTCTCCAGTCCTCTGACTGCATCGGCATCGGCAAATGCCGGCTCAAAGACCACACTGGCGCTCAGGGACGGAACCAGGCCGCTCTGTCTGGGAATGCCGAACTTCTCCGGAAGGTCGCTGTGGATCCTGGCAATGGGCCTGATCTGAAGAATATCACTCATCAGTACAGCCTCTCAAATGTCTTGTAATGGTCTTCTGTATAATAGATCAGTCCGTCACTGGAATAGATGATCCTCTTGGATCCCCTGTATCCGCCGTCAAAATCGATGTCGCATTCCCTGTATTTTCTTCCGTTCTTTTCAGGCAGCTTTCCTTCATAGTTTCCGAATCTGTCTCCGCCGATGCTCTTTCCGGGAGCGACCTCATCCAGATTCCCATCTCTGTTGTTCCAGCCCAGATCCTGTGCCTCTCTTTTGGTGATAAAGTTGTCCGGAAGATGGTCATACAGATGAATATAGAGCGCGACCTCTTCTTTGGAAGTATAGGTGCCGTCCTCTGTGACAGTCAGCTCATCTTCTTTGCCGGGAGAATCTGTACCGCTCTCCTGACCGTCCTGACGGTCCTTTCCTTTGCTTTCTTCTGTATCCTTCGAGTTCCCGGATGAATTGTTTTCCTGTTTCGAAGATGTATTGTTCTGGCTGCCCTGACTGCTGCCGTTATTCTTTTTCTTCTTCTTTTTCTTCTTGGCAGACAGGATCCGGCTTCCCTCTCCGCCGGAGCCTTCTCCCCGTATGATGAGGCTGCCGGAATATCCGCCGGTCGTATAAGCGCCGGATGCCGGCACAGCCTCCGAAAGCATGAACACAGACAAAACCAGCCAAAGCAGGACGCGTATTTGTTTTCTGATCTGTTTTCCGATCAATGGTCTCATGAGATGATGCCTCCGGTGAATGAATGCTGATCTTTCTGTTTACTCAGCAGGTCTCAGAATGCGATATTGATGATCTGTGTCGAAAGCACAACGCAGATCAGGGCAAACGGATAGGTCGCCGCGTAAGCGGACGCCACTTCCTCCGAACCGGCCAGGGTGATCAGTGTTCCCAGGGCTGGCGTGGAAGTCATGCCGCCTGTAATTGCCGAGAGGGTATTCATCAGCGGGAGCTTCAGCACCCGTGACGCGAAGAAATACCCGATGATCATGGAGATCAGTGTGATGGCGGCGCCATAGATAAAGTAGACCGGCCGGAAATTTTCCGCAAACCTGGCTCCGGCTGAAGTGCCTGCGCCGATCAGGAACAGGACCAGGCCAAACTCCCGGAAGACTTTGAGCATCCCTGTCGGAGGCGTGATATTCAGACGGCCGATCCGGCCGAAATGTCCGAAGACAAGGGCTGTCAGCAGGCATCCCCCCGTTGTGGTCAGCGAAAAGGTCGTCCCGGCAAGTCCTCTCGGGGAGAGCGGGATCCGGATCATCCCGATCACAATGCCCACGACCGCGCACAGCGCGAACGGCGCAATTCCGAAAGCATCCAGATTCAGGAAGCCGTCGCCTTTTTCATCCCTGTTCTTCTCCTGTTTCCGGGAACCGCCTTCCGGCTTCGCGAGAATTTTCTGCATCTCCTCGCCGATATCCGCTTTCAGGAATTTCGGGACAAGCTGGACAAAGAGCACTACGCCGATCACCCCGAAAATGTAGGCGATCCCGTATCCCACGGATACAATATCCTCATATCCCTCCGCCACAGTCGCCCTGGCGGCAGAAAAAGCGGGGGTAGATGTCATGGCGCCGGAAAAGAGCCCGACGACCATGGCGGTCAGCCGTTTCGAATCCGGCTCTCCCATAGCCCTGCCGATCATAATGCAGCCCGCAGCCGTGAGGGCACCGCTCAGGATGATGACAACGCCGAGCAGCACATAGGACCTGAAATTCTTTCTGATGCTGACAAAAAAACTTGGTCCGGCGATAAAACCGACCGTCGTGACGAACATCACCAGTCCGACATTTTCAATTAC
>JAGCAV010000040.1 GCA_017652545.1 Lachnospiraceae bacterium | reverse complement strand
CCCACGTAATCCTGAACCATATCTGCCTGATATCCATTTTTCCACGCAAGCTGCAGAAGGATGTTTTCCCCAAGGTTGCTTCCCGGAAGATATCCGGGGACATACCGGTGCGCATTAATCAGCAGCAGATCCATGTCTCTTTCTTCCTCCTGCCCAATTATTCATTCTCGCCCGTTGGCCTGGCAAACTGGTCTGCCCGGGCTCACTTCGTTCTAAACAGGAGCTGCCCTTTCAGGGCAGCTCCGTGCGTCAGTCCCCGTGTTTCTCAGCTAACCGTTTCCACGACAGTAAACGCATAATCGACACCTACCAGAGACAGTCCGCCAGAGGTCTGGGCCAGTTCATCAAGTCCCATCTTCCCGTCATCCTTAGCGTCCCCGGTTTCTTTTCTGGCCTCGATAAACTCCTCGAGGGTAACCGCATAACCATACTTCTTCGCGGTTTCCGCGAAGGAGGCCGGATCTTTCACATCGGCAAAAGCCTTTGCCAGTTCAGGGTCTGCCGCAATCTTAGCGAGCAGCGCTTTCGCATTGTTCAGTTCCATGTTTTTCTCCTTTCTCACGGTTCTCCCGTGAACAAACAACAGTAAAGTACTTTAAAAACTATATTAAATCTCCGTGTTTTTGCGATCATGAAAGCAAAATACGGTGATCCAATACCGCTTGTCGGAAAGCTGCAGGAGTCTGCAGACCATGGCGCCGAACTCCTCGCGGGAATCATAGGCGCCTTTGTATTTCTCCCACAGGGCGTCAAGGATTTCTCCTACGGTCAGCTTCCCAGCACTGTAAAACAAAAGGTCGTATTCCAGAGGAGAAAGCACCATGCCAAAGAGCCTGTGAACTCCACGGATCGTGATTACGCTGCGGTAAAACTCAAAAGTCCGCTGCGGATACAGAGTTCTCATCTCCTCAGGATCCGGCATGTGAGCCGGCCAGGACATTCCTTCACCAAGATACAGCATCTTATAATACTCATAGATATATGCCCTGTCCGGAGTTTTCAGTTCCATCATCCACCGGCTGCTCAGGCCGAAGCGTTCGTTCAGCTCTACCTGGCGGAGGATGCGGTCGTCCAGAACCCCCCGCTCTTTAAGAAGGCGTCCCATTTCCTCCCGGATCACCCGGTTAAGCCGCTGACGCTGCTGCATCGTCTCCTCCTGGGTAGATCCCTCCGGGATGACATAAGGGTAATCGTCCCCTGACCTGTCATTTCCGGCCATGATCTTTAGGCCGAATGCAGCGGGATCTTCCGAGATGGCGGTCAGCGGGTAGCTTCTGAGAAAACCGGTGCTCAGATCCACCACCCCGGCTCCGGTGTTCAGCAGCTTGCGAATGAAGCTCTCCGTCACTCCGGGCTGTTCCGCAGGTCCGCCCACGATAAAATTACCCGCGATCTGGGGAAGACCCATCTCGACGGCCATCTTCACCAGCTCCAGGATTTCTTCCGGCGTCACCTGCTTGTTGTACCGTTTCAGCACCCCGGCATCTCCTGATTCCATGCCGATCTGCAGCCGCACCAGGCCGCTGTCGATCATCTCTCTCAGAAGGGACGGATCCTTCAAAAGCGTCCTGACATGAGTCTCACAGAACCAGACCAGGGGACGGCTTTTTCGGATCTTACGCATGCCGGCACAAAACTCCCTGACCCTCTCCGGCGTGATGCAGAAGGTGTCGTCCTGCACGACGATATAGCGGATCCGCTTCTCCCTTTCCAGGTTCTCCCGGATCTCCGAAAGGACATCGGCAATCTCTCTCAGGCGGAGAACCCCATGCCCCACATGACTGGCACAGAAGGCACAGGAGAAGGGACACCCCCTGCCCGTGAAGACTGTTCTGCCGTATACGCGCCGGTGCAGGCTGGTATGATAAGCCGGACGGGGAAGATTGGAAAGATCCGCCACCATCCCGAAGCCTGCGTTCTCCCGGTAAATGCCGTCTTCCCCGATCCTGCAAAGTCCCGGGATCCGATCCAGCCGCTGCTCCCGGTTCATGGTTCCCTCTGCGCTCCCTCCGGTATTGCCCCAAAGTGCGTCAAGAAGGGCTGGCAGCGTTTCGTCCCCCTCTCCCCGCAGGATGCAGTCTGCCCGGGCTGTCTGAAGGAACGCTTCGCCCAGCGCCATAGCCTGGGGGCCGCCAGCAAGGATCAGGGGTTCTCTTCCCTCCTGCTTCGAGTAAGAGTCCCTTACAGAGGGGATCAGGCTTTCCAGAAAAGCCTGGTTTTCCGCATCGATGCTGAATCCAACGGCATCCGGACGGTGAGCAAGGACCTGTTCCTTCAGTCCGCGCCAGTCCCCGTGCCAGACCAGTGCCTCATAGCCGGCACGTTCCAGAGCTCCAGCCAGGTAAAACAGGCCAATGTAATCCCACAAAAGATCATTCGCCTTTTGCAGCCGTACATAGCAAAGCAGGATCAGGCGTTTGCCCGTTTTTCTTTCCATCTTCTCCTCCATCTTCGACATGGATCCTATCAGTACGGCATCCCCACCAGCCAGTATCTTGATTCGAAGAAAAGGATGGTGTCGATCACTCTGCGTAAAAACAGTTCCCTGCTGTCGCCGCCGTTAAAGGAAGGATACATCCGCTCTGCGATCTCGCGTATGGTCAGCTTGCCCGCCGCATACAGGATGATCTGGTATTCATAAGGAGAAAGCACATAGCCTTCCAGCGTGGGCGCAGCCCCGGTGACATTGACAAACCGCCAGATTTCAAAGGTGCGCTGGATGTGCCAGTCTGGTATCTCCTCCTCCGGAAGTGTACGCAGCGGCTCTACCCTGCAGCGCAAAAGGAGCTGGAAGTAAGAATAGATGATAGGAAACAGTCCTTGTAAAGCCACACCCCAGGTGATATCGTTTCCATACACCTGATGGATCTCAACGATCCTGCGCAGCTGTTCAAAAGAGACCTTTCCTTCCTCTATCAGGCGCTTCACGGTGTGCAGATATGTATCAGTCAGCTCCTGATAGGCACCCAGGATCTCCTTTTCCGTCATTTCCGCAGTATAATATGCCGGATAATCCGAATTGGAGGTATCCCCCTCTCTGTCTGTAAACGTATAGCCGTACCGCTGCGGCTCCCTGCCGATCCTGGTCTGGGGATAGGGGACAATGATGGAGGCAAGCATCTGCAGCATCCCCGGTGCCATCTCTGTCAGCTCCCTGATCCAGGCCTTTTCCTTCTCGATATGTTCACGGTTTTCAAAAGGCGCGCCTACAAGGATTGGCCCGAACATCCCGGCCAGACCAGCTTCATAAGCGTGCGTGACCACCCGGCGGACCATATCCGTGGTCAGCCGTTTCTCATAAACAGAAAGCAATTCGTCATCGCCCGATTCAATCCCTACCTGCAGGTACGTCAGTCCCGCATCGATCATGATCGGAAGCAGATCGGGATGGCGATCCAGGGACCAGATATCTGCCTCGCAGTACCACTGCAGATCCCTCGTCTTACGGATCTGGTTCAGCCCTTCGCAAAGCTCCCTGACTCTGGTCTCGTCCGTCACCAGCGTATCATCGCAGAAAGCCAGGTGTGTCAGCTGGGGATAGCGATCGATCAGTTCATGGATCTCCCTCAGTACATTGGGAATGGATCTTTTCCGCAGCCTGGTCTTGTGGGTGCCCTCATGGCAGAAAGCACAGTGATTGGGACAGCCTCTGCTGGTCAGGATCCTGAACTTTCCGGCCGTAAGCGGAACCAGGCTCAGCGAATAATCCGCAAAAGGAACTTCATCCAGATCGAGGGGCGGCTCTTCCGGACCAGTGTCCGCCATCCACCAGATCTCCCCGCCTTCTTCCTTCCGCCAGACGACGGACAGCTCGCCTTCCGGATCCCCGTGCCTCATCAGCAGAAGACCGGAAATATCTTCCATGTTCCCGGAGCTTTTCAGCGCGCTGACGACCTTCGGCAGTGTCAGCTCGCCTTCCCCCTTTATGACGGCACAGGCTTTTGAAAAGAGCAGCTCTTCGCCTGTCACGGTTCTGGCATCCACGCCTCCGAGGATCACGGGGATCCCCATCTCTTCATGGATCATCCGGGACAGCTTCAGTACCAGTCTCCGGTTTTCATAATCCAGGCTCATACCGACCGCCAGCACCGTTTCCGGATCTTCCCTTCTGATATAGCCCGGGATCTGGTTGAATACACACTCGCAGACCTTTGCGTCATACCCGGCCTGCTTCAGAACAGCTCCCAGGATAAAGACGCCCTGGGTAGTCCCCGCCAGGTTCTTGTCCCATGCTCCGGCCACGGTATAGGGGTAGAACAGCAGCACTTTATTCCTGCCGTCTGCGCTTTTTCCCGATTCACCCTCTTCTCTCACCTGCTGCTTCCCTTCCTCCGCTGTACCGCATCCTCCATGCGGATTCTTTCCATTCTCCCCCGTCATCTTCCCTGCCGGCTGCTGCCCGGCGAGCTCAAGAAACACCACCATCCGCCTTTTGTTCAGATTCAACAGACGCTCCAGCGTAAAATGCTCAAGCTCCTGCCTGTCCGCGAAGGCATCTCCCCGGCTTTCCATCAGCCGTTCGAAGATCTCCCCGATACTCAGTTTCCCGGCACAGAGCCTGAAAAGCTCATCCTCAAAAGGTGAGAGCGGGTATCCGTCCACACGGGGAACCGGGCTGGGATAATCTCTTTCCCCGGAAAGAATCGCCGTGCGCATGGGAAT
>JAGCAV010000039.1 GCA_017652545.1 Lachnospiraceae bacterium | reverse complement strand
TGGAAGCCAGGGCTGCGGTGAAGGCAGTCTATGAGATGAAAGGCCCCGCCTATCTGCGCTTCGGCCGTCTGGCGGTTCCTGTGATCAATGACCGCCCGGACTACAAATTTGAGATCGGAAAGGGAATCACCCTGAGGGAAGGCACGGATGTAACCATCATCGCGACGGGTCTGTGCGTGAATTCCGCCCTGGAAGCAGCCGAGGCGCTGGCAGCTGACGGCATCAGCGCGGAAGTGATCAATATCCACACGATCAAACCGCTGGATGAGGAGCTGATCGCCGCGTCGGCAAAGAAGACCGGCAAAGTCGTCACCGTCGAGGAGCACTCCGTGATCGGCGGCCTGGGCGGCGCAGTCTGCGAGGCCCTTTCCAAGCTTGCTCCGGTTCCGGTGCTCCGGATCGGTGTGCAGGACAGGTTCGGCGAATCCGGCCCGGCAGTCCAGCTGCTTGAGCTGTTCAGGATTGACGGCAAGGGCGTGTACGAACAGGTCAAAGAGTGGATGTAAGCAGGTAAAGGAGACAGGGGATGGTCCGCTGTCTCCTTTTTATCTGAGAAGGGAATGGAGAGCATATGACAACAGCAGATAAACTGGAAGCGCTTCGCAGGCTGGCCAGAGAAGATACCCTGCTCAGGAAGCGGCTGCTGTCGACCCGGCAGAGCGAAGACGCCCTTGAGGATTTCTGCCGGATCAGCTCTGAGAACGGTGTAGACCTTTCTCCGATCGATATCGTCATGTATGGAGAGGAATCCTACGCGGCGATGAGAAGAAGCACCAACGGAGGAGGAGAGAATTCCCCGCTGCTGGAGTGGGAGGACGATTACTACGAACTGTTCATGGCGGAACTGGCGCATATGCGTCAGTAATGGCGGGGAAGATCAGAGTGTTGCCGGAAAGAGGACATGAAATGAAGTACATCTATATGGTAAACCGGTTTGTTCTGAAGGAAAAGAGCGATGAGGTCATCAGCCGGTTAAGGAAAGTCTCCGACGCGTGCGATCGGACATACGAGATCGTCGAAAACAAAAATGTGAAAGAAGCAAAAGCCGCGGCCGAAAGGTACAGGGACCAGGAATGCATTGTGACAACGATCGGCGGAGACGGTTCTGTCAATGCGCTGCTCAATGATCTGATGGGCGGAAGGGCGGTCATGTCCTTCGTTCCGTTCGGAACAGGAAACGACCTGTGGCGCACCTGCACGGAGACACTGGAGGACGGGCTTCATGAACTGGATGTGATCCGGATCAATGACCGGTATTGCGTCAACGCTGCCTGCTTCGGAATTGACGCCGACATTGCCAACGATGACAACTTTATTCACAACCGCATGATTCCGGGACCCCTTCGCTATCACGCGGGGGTTCTGTATCACTTCCTCACATGGAAACGCGGACGTCATCTGAAGATCGACTGGGAAGGCGGCACGATCGAGAAGGAATTCACGACGGTTGTGGCTGCCAATGCCAGGTACTACGGAGGCGGGTACAAGATCTCGCCGGACAGCGTGGTCGATGACGGTGAGATGGAGGTCTATCTGGTAGACCGGCTGGGGAAAGTGAACATGGCCAGGACGATCCTGTCCATGAAAAATGCCGGGCATCTGAAGAACCCGGCGCTGCAGATGATCCGGACCGGAAAGGTCGTGATCTCCTGCGCACAGGAGATCACAGCGAATATCGACGGAGAGCTGCTGCCTGGAAAACGGTTCGAGCTGGAGCTGGTCCGTCATGGGATCCGGTTCGATCTGGACAGAAAGTTCGTTTCACAGCTTGGGCTGTGAGTTATTTGAATTTGACAATGGTCACGCCGGTATCTCCCTCGCCGAACTCACCGAGCCGGAAGCTGTCCACATGCCGCTGTTTGCGCAGGTAGTTGTGAACAGCCTTGCGCAGCGTGCCGGTGCCCTTGCCGTGGACGATCCGGACGCTGGGCAGATGCGCGATGTAGGCATCGTCCATGTATTTGTCCAGCGCGCTGAGGGCTTCGTCTGTGGTCATTCCCAGAAGGTTGATCTCCGTGGATACGGCGGAGGATTTGCTCATACGGATCTTTCCGGATCCGTTTGAGCTTTTTTTGGATGCGTAGACATTTTCCTCCTGCAGCAGCTCCAGGTCGTCCACGGAAACCTGGGAGCGCAGGATGCCCATCTGGACGAACAGCTTGCCGTTCTTATCAGGCAGGGTGCTGACGGTTCCCTTCAGGTTCATGCTGATGACGCGCACACTGTCGCCGATCTTCAGGGAAGCCGCTTTGGGCTTGCCGGCCGCAGCGGTTTTGCGGCCCTGCATGATGTCATTCTCCAGATCGCCGATCCTTTCCCGGAGTTTGTTTCTCTCCCGTTCCATCTCTTTTGACGAGAGCGCGCTGCCGCCGAGCTTGTTATACCGGCGGATGGTCTCATCCGCGTATTCCTTCGCCTGGCGCAGGATCTGGTAGGCTTCCTCCCTGGCCTGGGCAAGGATCTTCTCCCGGCTCTCGCTCAGACGGGTTTCACGGCTTTCCAGATTCCCTTTCAGGCGGCTGGCTTCCTCCCTGTCGGCTCTTGCCCGCTCCAGTTCCTTCTCCGCTTCCAGACGCGTGTTTTCAAGACCGGCCACCACATCCTCAAAGCTGCCGGCTTCCTGGCTGATGTAGCCCTTCGCGTTTTCAATGATGTAGTCCGGCAGACCCAGGCGTTTGGAGATCGCGAAGGCATTGCTCTTGCCCGGTACACCGATCAGCAGCCGGTACGTCGGCCGCAGTGTCTCCACATCGAATTCACAGCAGGCGTTTTCCACGCCCGGCGTATCCAGGGCAAAGACCTTCAGCTCGCTGTAGTGGGTCGTCGCGATGGTGCGGATCCCCCTCGCGTGCAGATCGGAGAGGATGGCGGTGGCCAGCGCTGCGCCTTCGGTGGGATCCGTTCCGGCACCGAGTTCATCGAAAAGGACCAGTGAATGTTCATCCGCCTGTTCCCAGAAAGAGACGATGTTCGTCATATGGGAGGAGAAGGTGGACAGGCTCTGCTCGATGCTCTGCTCATCGCCTATATCCGCAAAGACCTCCGTAAAGACGGACAGTTCGGAATGCTCCGCAGCCGGAATGTGCAGACCGGCCTGTCCCATGAGCGTAAAGAGCCCGGCTGTCTTTAAGGAGACCGTCTTTCCGCCTGTATTGGGACCCGAGATGACCAGAAGATCAAAATCTCTGCCGATGCGGATGTCGATGGGAACGACCTTTTTGGGATCCAGAAGCGGATGACGGCCTTTCCTGATGTTGATGATGCCGTCCGCATTGAAATCCGGCTCAAATCCGTTATAGGATTTGGAGAGCATGGCTCTGGCAAAGATGAAATCCAGAGAGGTCAGGATGGAGATGTTCGCGATGATCAGCTCGCTCTGATCGGCGACAAGGCCGCTCAGGGTGGCAAGGATGACCTCGATCTCCTTTTCTTCGTTCAGCTCGAGTTCCCGGATGTCGTTGTTGAGTTTCAC
>JAGCAV010000399.1 GCA_017652545.1 Lachnospiraceae bacterium | reverse complement strand
CTGAAGCCGAAGGTATCCCGGATCCTGTTCTCCAGATACCGGGTATAGGAAAAGTGCATCAGCTGCCTGTCATTGACAAACACCACAAATGTCGGCGGCTTCACGGCCACCTGGGTAATATAGAAAAGCTTCAGTCTCTTGCCCTTGTCTGTCGGGGGCTGCTGCATGGCAACCGCTTCAGACATGATCTCGTTGAGAACACCGGTCCCCACTCTCAGATTCTGGTTCTGGATCACCAGATCAATATTCTCAAACAGGCGGTTCACCCGCTGCCCGGTCTTTGCCGAAATGAAAACGGTCTGCGCATAGGATGCAAACGTCAGGATCTGTTCCACTTTCCTCTGGAATTCATAGATGGTCCGGTCATCCTTTTCGATCGCGTCCCACTTGTTCACGGCAATGATCAGGCCCTTTCCGCGGTCATGGGCAATGCCGGTGATCTTGGCATCCTGCTCCGTCACGCCCTCGGTCGCGTCGATCACCACCACGACCACGTCTGACCTCTCGATCGCGGAGACAGCCCGGATGATGCTGAACCGCTCCAGGTCTTCCTTTATCTTGTTTTTGCGCCGCAGTCCCGCGGTATCAATGAACACATACTCCTTCCCCTCATGGGTAACGACTGTGTCCACGGCATCCCGGGTGGTTCCCGCGATGTCTGATACGATCAGGCGGTTCTCTCCGAGCAGATGGTTGATCAGCGAGGATTTTCCCACATTGGGCTTGCCGACGATGGCAATTCTGGGCCGGGTATCCTCTTCTTCACCTGCTTCCTGTTCCGGAAAATGCCGGATCACCTCATCCAGAAGATCTCCGATCCCGGTCCTGTTGGCTGAAGAGATTGCAACGGGATCCCCGATCCCGAGGTTGTAGAATTCATAGACATCCGCCTGGTCCCTGGCAAAGCTGTCGACCTTGTTCACGGCCAGTACGATCGGTTTATGGGACCGCCGGAGCATATCTGCCACCTTGTCGTCCGCATCAACCAGTCCCTGCTTCATGTCTGTCATGAAGATGATCACATCTGCCGTATCGATCGCGATCTGCGCCTGCTCCCTCATCTGGGAGAGGATCACATCACTGCTCTCCGGCTCGATGCCGCCCGTATCTACCAGGGTAAATGCCCTTCCCAGCCACTCCACATCCGCGTAGATCCTGTCACGGGTCACGCCGGGCGTGTCTTCAATGATCGAGATCCTGGAGCCGGCCAGTACATTAAACAGCGTGGATTTCCCCACGTTCGGTCTTCCGACCACTGCAACTACAGGTTTGCTCATTTTCGTATTCCTGTTCTATATTCTGTATCCTTATATTCCTGTTCTGTATCCTGATCTGCCTGGTTTTGAAATCACTTCTCGCAGCCGTCGAGACCAAGCACCGCGTCGACCAGCGCTGATCCCGGGGTATCCACGATCCGGATCGGTACCTTCAGCTGTTCCGAAAGTTCATCTACTGTCATATCATCCAGAAAAACGCGCTCGCCGCTGCGCAGCATGTTGACGGGAAGAAGCAGTTCCTCTCCCAGGTCCCGCCCTGACAGCTGTTCTGCCAGATCCCTGCCTGTGAGCAGTCCGGATACCGTTATCATCTCTCCGAAGAAGTGATTCAATACAGTATACACCGTGCAGAAGGTATTTGGAAACTGTTCAAGGATTTTTTTGCAGATTCCTTCCACGAACGGTGCCGGCAGGGCTCCCGTGGCGATCGAACACCTGCGCATATGTCCGGTCTTCTTCCCGGAGGAGCCGGCTTCTTCCAGCGTTTCCAGTCTTTCCCGGCTCTCCTCCATCAGGAGTCTGAGCATTCCGACACCGTTTTCCAGCTGAAGATACCCGTCATAGCTTTCCGCCTCCGGCAGAGGCAGTCCGGCAAGAATATACCACTCATCCGAAGCATGAACCAGGTGCGTGCCGTAATGCTTCATATAATAATCCTGCCATCTGTGAATACATGAAAGGACCTGCAGGGCATCCTCCCTGTCAAAGGGTGTCAGCGGATACAGGCCATCCCTGTGTGCTGTCAGGCCGACAGGAACCACAGAAATACTTTTCAGGGCAGGAAGATATGCCTCAAACCCGCGCAGGGAATATTCCAGCTCGTCACCGTCATTGACCCCCCTGCACAGGACGATCTGTCCGTTCATCCAGATCCCGGCATCCGCCAGCCGCTGCACTTTTCCGAAGATGTCCCCGGCAAACCGGTTCCGGAGCATCTTCACGCGCAGCTGCGGGTTCATGGTATGGAATGAAATATTGATCGGTTCCAGCCGGTACATGATGATACGGTCAATGTCATGATCGCTCATGTTGGTCAGCGTCACATAATTCCCCTGAAGGAAGGACAGCCGCGAATCATCATCCTTGAAGTACAGGGTCTTTCGCATCCCCGGCGGCAGCTGATCAATAAAGCAGAAGATGCATTTGTTGGAGCAGGAACGATAACCGTCCATCAGGGGACTGTCAAACACAAGTCCCGGATCGTCTTCATACTCTTTCTCGATCTCAAGTTCCCAGATCTGGCCGTCTGATTTGCGGATCTCCATGACCAGGTATTCTTCATTCGTCAGATACCGGTAGTCAAAGATATCCTCCACCGGCTGCCCGTCTATAGACAGCAGGATATCTCCGGCTTCCACCTCCAGCTCTTCGGCAATGCTCCCCGGCAGCACCTTTGCAATTGTATGTTCTGTACTCTTTTTCTTCATTTCCGGTCCAACCCAGCCTCACTGCTGTCCGTTTCTTATCGGTGACATGATATATGCAAACGTCGTGAAAATCAAGTAATCTATGGCTGATCTCGGCTCTTGACCATCGTCCGGCCTCATGTTATCATTCAAGCGTCCGAAAAGACAGGGGAGAAAGGAGAACCTATGTCGGAATTTGATTATCATGAAAGTATACTTCCTTATGCTCCGCTGAAGCTGGCTGTCCTGGAAGGCTGCAGGGATTTCGGCAGCGCAGTTGACCGTCATCTGGCCGATCTTCGCATGAATTCGCCGAAATACAGGCCTCACCGGTCTGAGGAAATTCCGGGATATATTCAAAACAGCTATGTCCTTGACTGTGCCTGTCCCCGTTTTGGAACCGGAGAAGGCAAAGGCATGATCAACGAATCGGTCCGCGGCTGTGACCTGTATCTGCTGTGTGATGTGACGAATTACAGCCTGACATACTCTGTCTGCGGCCATGAGAACCACATGTCTCCGGACAATCATTTCCAGGACCTGAAACGCATCATATCCGCCGCAAACGGAAAAGCCAAACGGATCACTGTCATTATGCCGTTCCTCTATGAGGGACGTCAGCACAAACGCTCCATGCGCGAATCCCTGGACTGCTCTCTTGCTCTGCAGGAGCTGGTGGAAATGGGCGTAAGCAACATCATTACCTTCGATGCGCATGATCCCCGTGTCGCGAACGCAATTCCGCTGTATGGCTTTGATTCTTTCATGCCGGGCTATCAGTTCCTTCAGACACTGATCAGCTCCGTTCCGGATCTTACCATTGACAACGACCATATGATGGCGATCAGCCCTGACGAAGGCGCCATGGAAAGAGCGATCTACTTCGCCAATATCCTGGGCATCGGGATGGGCATGTTCTACAAGCG
>JAGCAV010000398.1 GCA_017652545.1 Lachnospiraceae bacterium | reverse complement strand
CGTAGTCGAACTTATGCAAAGCTGTGGGCGCGGTTGAGCGTCGAATATCACACCCGCTCTGCTCCCACAACTTTATAGCCCGCATGCCGTCCGGGAATCCATCCGAAACTAACGAAAAGGAGACAGAGCCAAGCCCCTGTCTCCCTGCAAGCCGCCGTCTCAACCTTTGGCTTTAATAAACTCATCAATTCCTTTCGCCGCCACTTTCCCGGCGCCCATGGCCAGGATAACCGTTGCAGCGCCTGTCACCGCGTCGCCGCCGGCGAACACGCCTTCCTTGGAGGTGGCACCGGTATCTTCCGTCGCGATGATGCATTTGCGTCTGTTCACATCCAGACCGATCGTGGTGGAGGAGATCAGCGGATTGGGTGATGTGCCCAGGGACATGATCACCGTATCGACCTCGATCTCATACTCGGATCCCGGGATCTCGACCGGACGCCTTCTGCCGGAAGCATCGGGCTCGCCCAGCTCCATCTTGATCAGGCGGATGCCGGTCACGTTGTCGTTTTCATCCACCAGGATCTCCTTCGGGTTGGTGAGCAGATCAAAGATGATCCCCTCTTCCTTTGCGTGGTGCACTTCCTCCGCACGGGCAGGAAGCTCGGCCTCGGAACGTCTGTAGACGATGTGTGTCTCCGCGCCGAGACGGAGCGCGGTCCTGGCCGCGTCCATGGCCACGTTGCCGCCGCCGACCACGGCTACCTTCTTGCCGCAGGAGATCGGTGTATCGTAATCCTCACGGAACGCTTTCATCAGGTTGTTCCTGGTCAGGAACTCATTGGCGGAGAACACGCCCTTGGCCTGTTCGCCCGGGATCCCCATGAACATGGGCAGGCCGGCGCCGGAGCCGATAAACACCGCTTCGAAGCCCTCTTCATCCATCAGTTCGTCGATGGTGACGGATTTGCCGATGATGACGTTCGTCTCGAACTTGACGCCCAGGGATCGGACATTGTCCACTTCCTTCGCAACAACCTTGTCCTTGGGAAGACGGAACTCGGGAATGCCGTAGACCAGCACGCCGCCCGCCTTGTGCAGCGCTTCAAAGATGGTGACATCGTAGCCCATCTTCGCCAGGTCGCCGGCGCAGGTCAGTCCGGAGGGACCGGAACCGATCACCGCCACCTTGTGGCCGTTCTTTTCTGAAGCCGGGATAGGCTTGACGCCGTTTTCCAGCGCCCAGTCCGCAACAAAGCGTTCCAGTTTGCCGATGGAAACAGCCTCGCCTTTGATTCCCCTGATGCACTTGCCTTCACACTGGGTCTCCTGGGGACACACACGGCCGCAGATCGCCGGCAGGGAGCTGGCCTCGCCGATGATCTGGAATGCCTTCTCGATGTTGCCTTCCTTCACCTCGCCGATGAATTCGGGGATATTGATATTGACCGGGCAGCCCTGGATGCACTTTGCGTTTTTGCAGTGCAGGCAGCGCTCTGCCTCCGCCATGGCCTCCTCACGGTTGTATCCGAGGCAGACCTCTTCAAAATTGGTTGCACGTACCTGCGCGTCCTGTTCCCTGACCGGGACTTTCTTCAACATATCTGCCATTATTTGTCACCTCCGCATTGACCGCATCCGCCGTGGTGGGTTTTGCCTTCCTCATACTTCAGTTTCGCTCTGCCCTCCTCCGTCTTATAGAGGGTCGCACGTTTCATGGCCGCATCAAAGTCGACCTTGAAGCCGTCAAACTCGGGTCCGTCCACACAGGCAAATTTGACTTCGTCGCCTACGATCAGGCGGCAGGCGCCGCACATGCCGGTTCCGTCCACCATGATCGGGTTCATGGAAACAATGGTCGGAATACCCAGCTTCTTTGTCGTCAGCACACAGAATTTCATCATGATCATCGGGCCGATGGCGACGCAGTGGTCGTACTCGTGTCCTTCCGCCACCAGATCCTCAATGCATTTGGTGACCATGCCGCTGCGTCCGTAGGAACCGTCGTCGGTGGTCACATAGGTATTGGCAACCGCTTTCATCTCCTCTTCAAGGATGACCAGATCCTTTGTCTTGGCGCCGATGATCACGTCGCATTCGATTCCCTGCTCATGCAGCCACTTGGCCTGGGGGTAAACAGGCGCGGTACCTACACCGCCCGCGACAAACAGGATCTTTTTCTTCCTGACTTCCTCGATGGGGTCCAGGCACAGGTCCGAAGGCCGGCCGAGCGGGCCTACGAAATCTTCGAAGGCGTCTCCGCTTTTCAGATCCGCGAACTTTAACGTGGAAGCGCCGACAGGCTGGAATACGATCGTGATGGTTCCCTTTTCACGGTCATAGTCACAGATCGTCAGCGGAATCCGTTCGGAAACCTCGTCCAGTTTTACGATGACGAACTGGCCGGGAAGACAGCGTCTGGCTACGCGGGGTGCTTCTACCACCATCTCGTAGATATTCCCCGCCAGATTCTTTGCTTCAAGAATTCTGTACATAAAGTATACCTCCGTATATTTAAGCTGAGGCGGAAAGCCTCATTGGACATCATGACCTGCTGCATAAAAAAACACACATGTGACAGTATAATCCCCGAAAATACAACTTTCAAGAATTTTCATTCACTGTGTGCCATTTTTTTATATTCAGATTAAGATACAGTCGCCAAAAGCAAGATTAATATTCAAAAGTATATCGCTCATACGCGTTGATGATCTGCGTCTTCCCGTACTGAATGACTCTGGGCTGATTGTAGCTGTAATTCATGTGCACATGCCCGTGGACCATATAGCCCGGCTCATACTTGTCCAGCAGCCGCACAAAAGGTTCGAAGCCCTGATGCGGCAGATCGTCATGGTCATCGATCCCTCTGGCAGGAGCGTGAGTCAGCAGGATGTCAAAGCCGCGGCTCAGCATCAGTTTAAGCCGCAGCCTCCGGATCCGCCGCGCCATCTGCGCGTCGGTATACTGATTGATTCCCGGCCGGTAGCGCATGCTGCCGCCCAGGCCCAGGATCCGGATCCCGTTCCAGGTGTAGACCGTATCTTCCACGCAGACACACCCCTCCGGAGGCTGCGTTTCGTATTTGTCATCATGATTGCCGCGCACATACAGCACCGGGCAGTGGGCAAAGGTCACCAGAAAGGAAAGATAGGATGCCGGGAGATCTCCCGCCGACAGGATCAGGTCGATGTCATCGATCCGGCTCTGGTCAAAATAATCCCACAGGGCTTTGCATGGCGCGTCGGCCAGCGTAAGGATCTTCATCAGACTATATCCTCTCTCCTTCCCGCCACCGCGGCAGGCATGCGAAGCTGTTCATTCTCCGGCTTGACAATTCCCATAATGTCCATCAGGGACAGCGCTTCCCCGCTCAGCTCCTCCGCCTTCGGAATGCTCCCGATGACGTTGGAAGCCAGATAATCCATGGTGATGACCTCCTCCAGCGGAAGCCACTCTCCTTTCTTCCCGGCAAAACTGCCGTCCTGTTTCCGGATCCTTCCCTCGAAGGGATTCAACACGCCGTGATAGATCTGGGAGCGCATGATCTCGACAAGGCGCGTCAGACCCTCCGGCACTTTCTGGGATACGATCAGGTCGATGATCCCTCCGGAGATCCCCCAGAGGTAATTCACAGCTTTTCTGGAACGTTCCTCCTCCTTCCAGGAGCCGGTCACAATGTCCCGGATGATCTTCTCGTAGAACCTGCCCCAGTTCCAGATCGGCGCTGCCAGGTTTTCATAGGCGCCGTCGCGGATCCGGTAGAGGCCGAACCGGCGGCTGCCGCCGCCCGGGCGGACCATATCGACGTCACAGACCGTACAGATCTCATTTTCCCGGAGCATCTGTTCCATGCTCCTGGCGGGCACACTGTTCCAGTGCAGATATACCTTTGCTTCCGGGTTCGTCATCAGCGCGCCGCGGGCAAAGGCATTCACGCCGGCCAGGCTTCCGTAGATCGGGAAATCCGCGCAGTAGGCGATCCGGTCATTGGGCGTCATGGCTCCGGCGATCATCCCTGCCAGGAATTTCGCCTCGTACATCCGGCCGTAATAGGTCCGGATGGCGTTGTACGGACGGTTCACGCAGCAGCACAGGATCTTGATGCCGGGGAACTTGATCGCGCACTTGAGGCTTGCGGAAAGAAAACGCTCGCTTGTCGTGAAAATAATATGGTTGCCGTCCTCACAGGCGCACCGGATCACCTCTTCGGGATCCGTGCGGGTACTGTTCATCTCGTAGACCGTTGTGCGGATCTGTTTCCCGAATTTCTGTTCCACGTGCATGCGGCCGAGATCGTGTCCATAGCTCCAGCCGGATTCGGAGACCGGCTTGTCGTAGATAAAGGCAACGTTCAGGACCCGGCTGCCGGTTCCCTGGAAGAATCGGTTGAACAGATTTGCCTCAGGCGCGTTGTCCGGGCTGAGCACCAGCGCCTGGTCTGGCTGTGCTTCCAGGGCCGGGAATTCCTTCCAGACCTTTTCCACTTCCGCGCGGATCTGCGCAGCGCTCTTGTTCTTCATGTCCCGGTACGGATAAACGTCCAGATACAGCAGGAACGCGTCCGCACAGGTGATGGACAGCTTCTTTCCGCCTTTCTCGTCAAAAATCTTCTGGAACAGCAGGTAGGATGATGAAAAGTCCTTCTTCTCCTCCTCGGTCCAGATATCATCCATCCCTTTCCCGCACAGCTTGGTCAGGGCCGCAAAGCTTCCCTCCTTGGAGAACCAGATATAGTTAATGGCCGTCTTGCGGTAGAATTCCATATATTCGTAGAATATGTGGACCTGTTTATCCGATGTGAGCTTCGGAACGATCCGGGTGACCGTTGCCTCGATGCTGTAAGCCCCGATGTATTTGAGGACACTGACCCGCTTGTTGCCTTCCAGAACATAGTACCTGTTCATGAATTCATAGACTTCGATCGGGTCGTGAATCCCCTCCTCCACCTGATGATCATAGACAGCGGACCATTTCATGGCAAATTCGCTCTTCTCTCCCACCAGAGGCATAAAGTTGCAGGCGAAGGCATTCTGGCGGCCGGTCGTCCTGGTCCCGGCGATCTGTTCCAGAGGGATATCCATCAGCCCCAGATAGATCTCGGACTGTACATCCTGTGAAGACAGAATCTCATCCAGCGCGGGCAGATAGGGGTATTCCCCCTTCGCCGATGCCGCCCTGGCGGCTTTCTCTCCTGCTTTCAGTGCTTTTGCGTATTCCTGTAATCCTGTCATTTTTCCTCACTCTTTGCTGCCCGGATTCTCAAGCGTTTCCCGCACTGCACGGATAAACCCAAGACTGTCAAGCACTTCCGGATCTTTCATGTCCGTGATCAGAGCCAGATCCTTTGTCATCCTGCCGCTCTCTATGGTCTTCAGAGTCGCTTCTTCAAGCGCGTCGGCAAATGACGCGAGCGCTTCATTTCCATCCATCTGTCCGCGTTTCCGGAGCGCGCCGGTCCACGCGAAGATCGTGGCAACGGAGTTGGTGGACGTTGTCTCACCCTTCAGGTATTTGTAATAATGGCGCTGTACCGTACCGTGCGCCGCCTCATACTCATAATTGCCGTCCGGAGAAACCAAAACGGAGGTCATCATGGCCAGTGAACCGCAGGCAGACGAGATCATATCGCTCATCACGTCCCCGTCATAGTTTTTGCAGGCCCAGATAAAACCGCCCTTCGACTTCATGACACGGGCGACCGCGTCGTCGATCAGCGTATAGAAATACGTGATCCCCGCTTCGGCAAAACGTTCTTTGTATTCCCTGTCGAAGATCTCCTGGAAGATGTCCTTGAAGGTATGGTCATACTTCTTGGAGATGGTATCCTTGGAGGAGAACCACAGGTCCTGTTTTGTATCCAGCGCGTAGGTGAAGCAGCTGTGGGCAAAGCTTTCGATGGAGGCGTTCAGGTTGTGCATTCCCTGCACCACGCCCGGTCCGGCGAAATCATGCACCAGTTCCTTTGTGACCCTGCCGTCCGCCGCCGTGTACACCAGCTCGACCCTTCCGGCGCCGGGTATGATCATCTCGGCGTTTTTATATACGTCACCGTACGCGTGCCTGGCGATGGTAATGGGCTTTTCCCAGCTCCGCACATTCGGCTCGATGCCTTTGACCTGAATCGGCGCACGAAACACTGTTCCGTCAAGGATGGCGCGGATGGTGCCGTTGGGACTCTTCCACATCTGTTTTAGGTTATACTCCTTCACGCGGGCTGCATTGGGAGTAATCGTGGCGCACTTGACAGCCACATGATACTGTTTGCAGGCCATGGCCGCGTCAACGGTTACCTGATCATCCGTCTCGTTCCGGTGCTCAAGTCCCAGGTCAAAATACACCGTGCGAAGATCCACGAAGGGCTCAAGCAGCTCCTCCCTGATCATCTTCCACAGAATACGCGTCATCTCGTCTCCGTCCATCTCAACGATGGGGCTGGTCATAGGTATCGTTGCCATCATTTCAACTCCACTCTCAAAACTCCACGCTTCCGGTCAGTTCTCCTCCAGGAATGTTTCGAACTGCTCCATGCTCATCTCGACCCTTCTGGGCTTTGTGCCTTCCTCGGGTCCGACCACGCCGGCGTCACACAGCTGGTCCATGATCCGGGCAGCACGGTTGAAGCCGATCTTGAACCAGCGCTGCAGCATGCCGATCGAAGCCTTGTCCTTCTCAATGATGAAGCGGCCTGCCTGTTCAAAAAGCTCGTCCCTGTCCTCACCGCCGCCGGCTGCGGCAGCCTGGACATTTTTCGCCACCTCTTCCATGCGCTGCGCCAGCTGCTGCTGGGCTGCTTCATCTCCGGTCTGCTCTTTCAGGAAAGCGACCACATCCGCCACCTCCTTGTCAGAGACATAGGCGCCCTGTACACGCAGCGGCTGCTTGTAGGTCTGCGGCGAGAAGAACATATCACCGTTGCCGAGCAGCTTTTCAGCACCGACCTGGTCAAGGATGGTCCGGGAGTCAACACCGGAGGATACGGCAAACGCGATCCTGGACGGCATGTTGGCCTTGATCAGGCCTGTAATGACATCAACAGAAGGACGCTGGGTAGCGATCACCAGGTGGATGCCGGCAGCTCTGGCCAGCTGGGCAAGACGGCAGATGGCGTCTTCCACTTCAGAGCTTGCCACCATCATCAGGTCAGCCAGCTCATCCACGATGATCACGATCTGCGGAAGCTTTTCGGGCTTTGTCTCGGGCGGGACATCATCGCCCAGGGAATCGATCCTGGCATTGTATCCCTTCAGGTCCCTGACACCCGTCTCCGCGAATTTCTGATAGCGGGCCATCATCTCCGCCACTGCCCAGTTCAGGGCACCGGCTGCCTTCTTCGGATCGGTGACCACAGGAATGAACAGATGCGGGATCCCGTTATACACGGAGAGCTCCACGACCTTGGGATCGATCATGATCAGCTTGACGTCTTCAGGCTTTGCCTTGAACAGGATGCTCATGATCAGCGTATTGATAAAGACCGATTTGCCTGATCCCGTGGAACCGGCGATCAGCAGATGCGGCATCCTGGCGATGTCCGATACAATGATGTTTCCGCCGATGTCCTTGCCCACCACATAAGCCAGGTTCGATTTATGCTTTTTAAACGTATCCGATTCGAGGAGTTCCCGGAGGTACACACCGCTCGGCTTCCTGTTGGGCACCTCGATGCCCACCGCCGCCTTGCCGGGGATCGGCGCCTCGATCCGGATGTCCGTAACCGCAAGGTTCAGCTTGATGTCATCCTGCAGTGCGACGATCCTGCTGACTTTTACGCCCATTTCCGGCGTCAGTTCATAGCGCGTCACGGAAGGACCGCACGTCACATTTGTGATCTTCACATTTACGCCGAAGGTTCTGAACACCTGCGCCAGCTTCGCTGCCGTCTCCCTCAGTTCCTCCTCCGTTGTGCCGTTGTTTACGCCCCTGTTGTCCGCCAGCAGCTGCGTGTTCGGGAAATGATACTCCCTGATGACCTGCGTGCTTCCCTGGGCGATCTCTCCGGCCACGGAGCGGATTCCCTCTTCAATCTCTCCCTGGGAGACCTGTTTCTTCTTTCCGGTGCTTTCGGTTCTGCCCGGAGCCTGAGCGGCTCCGCCGGTCTGAGACCCTGCACTCTCCCTGCTTTCGGAGGATGCCGTCTTCCCCATCATCTCATCCGCCTTGCGGGCAGCTTCGAGCATCTCCTTCTGTGTCGGTTCCTTTGGAGGCGCGCCTGCCGGCTTCGTCCTGGCGACAGTACCGGAAGATGATGTCCGCTGCAGATCCGGCTTGTCCAGGAAGATATCCCCTGCAGAGATCTTCTTCTTTTCCAGTCCCCTGATCGTGAAGCCTTCGTCAAAGATATCATCATCGCCGGCTGCCGCTTCTTTGGCAGATGCCGCTTCTTTCACGGATACCGCTTCTTTCGCGGATGCCGCTTTTTTCGCGGGTTCGGGAGCTGCCGCGGCCGCGGCGGAATCCTGATCCGCCTTTGCGCTTCTTTCCGGAATCTGCGGTGAAAGCGATGTCGCGCCGGTTACGCCCCTGACCTTGTTCTCAATTCTGCGGCCTTTCGGAAGAATGGAAAAGTCGTCTGAAAAACCGTCCTCCTCTTCCATGGCCTTTTCGGGTTCATCCTGATCCGGATCATAGAGCGTGTCGGAATCACCCATCTCGCTCAGCGCGTTCTCCCTTGCCTTCCAGAACTGCCTGAAGGCCTCAAGCGAACGGTTCTTCCCGTTCCTGGCGGACCGCGCAATCGCCGAGCTGCCCCGTTTCATCCCGGAAACAAGCGATTTCTGGGTGATCAGGATCAGGCTGATGATGAGCATCATCACGTAAACGATGTATGTGCCCACAACACCGACCCCGGATCCGAAGAAGAGGGTCATCGCTCCGCCGACCAGACCGCCGCCGGTCCTGTACAGGGCGCTGGCCTCATAGAATTCCCTGAGGATATAGTCACTGTTATATCCGACAAGAATCAGCTGCATGAGCCCGCAAAGGGTCACAAACAGGAGGACCCATCCGAGTGTTTTGATCTTGCCGAGCCTGCTGGCATGATTTGAAATGAAAAAGGATGCGATCAGAAACAGCGCAAACGGGAAAATGTATGCCATCACTCCGAAAAGCCCGAAGCTGACCGCCTCAAAGACCCTCCCCAGCTTACCGCCCAGTCCGAGAGTGCTGATAAACAGAATTGCTGACAGCGCAATAACTACCCACATGGCGATCTCCCACGCCAGTGAGTAGTCGATGTATTCCTTCTTCACGATTGTGACGGCACTTTTTTCATCCGTACGCCTGCGCGCCTGCGCGGCTGTCTTCCTGATGCTGCCTGAACGCGCGGATGCGGCGCTTCTTCCGGTCCCCGTGCCTTTCTGTCCGGAAGAGCTTTTCATGGCGGTGCTTCCCAACGAGCGGGTGCTGCCGCCTTTACCCGTCTTTTTGACGGTTCCGGTTCCTGACTTCCGCCTCGCGGCAGAGGGCGAACCTCCGCCGGTCCTGCCCCGGTTCTTTTTATCTGCCATATATACCCCTTACAATTTCCCCTGAATCAAAGCACATGCGAAAGAATTTCCTACATGAAAAAATGCGCTGCGATCGCGACCGCCCCGATCGCAAAGCAGTAGAATGCAATGTACTTCAGTTTCCGCTTCCGCACGATCATCAGCATAAAGCGGATGCATATGTATCCCACGATGCCCGCACAGAGAACGCCTGCCGCATAGATTCCGATCTGCGATGCGCTGACGCTCCCCCAGGCCACGTCCTTGATCTCCAGCACGGCCGCGCCGAGGATCGCAGGGATCGAAAGGATGAATGAGTATTTCACCGCGAACATCCTGTCAAACCCGCACATCAGGGCTGCCGTGATCGTGCTGCCCGATCTGGAAAGTCCCGGCAGTGTCGCGAAGCCCTGGGCGATGCCCACGATGAGGCCTTCCCGGTATGTTATGTCCTGCGGGATCTTCACACAGTTCTTCGCCCTGTCAGAGAGAAAAAGCAGCACGCCTGTGACCAGCAGAAGGATCCCCGGCACAAGAAGTGTGGAGGAAGCATCCGAGACCAGTTTTTTTCCGGCAAAGCCGATGATGGCTGTCGGTATGGTAGCCACGATCACCAGCACCGCGAATTTTCTGTAGTTGGTCTTTACGATCCTGCGCAGCGGTTTCTGTTCTTTGTTCCGGGCGTTGGAACGTGAGATCCCGATGTTTGCGAACATATCGCCGATCATGCCGAAAAAAGCCCGGATCAGCATCAGGATGTCACGCCTGAAGACGATGAAGACCACCGCCAGGGTGCCCAGATGCAGCAGGATGTCAAAAAGGACCGAATCCCCGGTATCTACATGAAAAAGATTCTGCACAATCGCCAGGTGACCGGAACTGCTCACAGGCAGGAATTCCGTCAGTCCCTGGATAATGCCCAGAAACACCGATTGCAGTAATGTCATATTGTATCTCCAATAAAATGCTTTCCGTTTTATCCGGATTCGCCTTATGAGGGCAGGAAATATTTATCTTTCAGCTCGGATACCATGGCCATGTAACGGCGGGCACAGGCCTCGTTCTCTCCCTGCTCGATCAGCCCGATGCACGGTCGGATGTGGTCCTTCCAGATCCCCGCATAAATCGCTGCACTGTCGGATCTTGCGTCAATGTGCTTGACAATGCTCGGCGCCACATCGTAATAGGTGCTGATCATCTCATGCCCGTTTTCCAGATGGCTCAGATATCCGTCACGGTAGGCGCGCAGAAGATTGAGTTCATAGCAGTCATCACCAAGTCCCGTATTCTCGCATACAGCTGTGGTGATGTAGCAGAAGCGCCTGTGGAAGCCCTTCTCAATGGTCTCATAATCAGCCATGGACACATTGGACTTCGGGAAGGCTTCTTTCCATGCCTTTGCGACGGCATCCGCCAGCGGTTTTGAACTCTCCCCGTGATAGTTGAGGATCGCCGGGAACAGGAAAACAGCCAGCTGCATGTTCAGGTTCATCTTCGCCGATTCCTTCGCGCCTCTCCGGGGGCACTCCTCGACCCTGGCGAGCGCCTGGTCTGTCACGACCTTTGCCATGTTCTCCAGCATCGCCTGCGGATCGCCCACGGTCTTATAGAGTTCCTCGATGGAATCAAAAGCCGGCACCAGCGCATGATACGTCTGTTCAAAATTACCCTTGTAGGTTTTTCTTCCGAACGCGTCCATGGAGACAGACGCGCTCTCAAATACTCGTGAAAGGACCTCGGTTGCTCTCAGATAATGGTTCTGATCCATTGATTATGACTCCTCCAGGTTGGTATATACGGCCTGCACATCATCATCGTCGTCCAGCAGGTCCAGCGTTCTGTTCAGCTGCTTCAGGTCGTTCTCATCTGTCAGGGCGACATAGTTCTGCGGGATCATGGCTACTTCCGCGGAAGCCATGGGAATGCCCTGCGCCTCCAGCTTCTCACGCACCGCGCTCAGCTCATCCGGGTCGGTCAGGATCTCATAGCTGTCCTCCTCCTCGGAGAAGTCCTCCGCGCCGGCGTCGAGCACCACCATCATCAGCTCATCCGGATCGGTCTCATACTCTTCCTTGTCGATGATGATCTGCCCCTTCCGGTCAAACATGTAGGACACGCAGCCCTGGGTGCCGATGTTTCCGCTTCCCTTGGTGAAAGCGCTCCTGACATTGGCGGATGTCCTGTTCCTGTTGTCCGTCAGCGCCTCGACGATGATGGCGATTCCGGAAGGTCCGTATCCTTCGTACGTGACACGCTCATAGTTGACAGATCCCAGATCTCCGGCAGCCTTCTTGATGCCTCTGTCGATGGTATCATTGGGCATGTTGTTGGATTTCGCCTTGGCGATCACATCGCGAAGCTTGCTGTTGTTCGCGGGATCCGGGCCGCCTTCCTTGACGGCAATGGCGATCTCACGGCCGATGATCGTAAAGATCTTTCCCTTCGCGGCATCATTCTTTTCCTTTTTGTGCTTGATATTGGCAAATTTGGAATGTCCTGACATAAAACTCTCCTTTATATGTTATTCTTCTGAGGTTGAATCTTCCAAACACTCTTCACTCTCAAAACTCCACTCCGGATTTATAACTCCACTCTCAACCCTCAAAACTCAACTCTGGATTTTATAACTCCACTCTCAACTCTCAAAACTCAACTCTGAATCTATAACTCCACTCTTCACTCTCAAAACTCCACTCCGGATTTATAACTCCACTCCGATATAGACCCGTCTGACCCGGGGGCTGATGTCACATACGAATTCGTACGGAAAACGGCCCGAAAGAGCTCCCAGCTCTTCCACGGACAGAAGCACCCCGTGGTCATATCCCATCAGCGTCACTTCGTCGCCCGTTTTCACATCCATGCCTGTGACATCCACCATGAACTGATCCATGCAGACCCTTCCGAGGATCGGCGCTTTTTTCCCGCCGATCAGCACATATCCCCTGTTGCTCAGGGACCGCGGATAGCCGTCTCCATAGCCGACGGGTATGGTGGCGATCCGGGTCTGCCGGGATGTCACAAAGGTCCCGCCGTAGCTGACCGGTGTTCCCGCAGGAACCGTCTTTACATGGGCCACATGGCTCTTAAGCTGCATAACAGGCTTCAGGTCCTTGTCACGCCGCATCTCCTCGGACGGATAGATGCCGTAGATGGTGATCCCGGCCCTGACCATGTTCAGGTGCGCCTCCGGAAGTTCCAGAATTGCTGCCGAGTTGGCGCAGTGCCGGATGGGAATGGTCACGCCCTTCCTTTCCAGCCCTTCTTCAAAATCCAGGTATTTCTCAAGCGCTTCCTTCGCGATCGTCTTGTCGACCTCGTCTGCCCGGGCAAAGTGGGTAAACATGCCTTCCAGGCGCAGGTGCGGCAGCGAACTGATCCTGACCACCTGTTCCAGCGCTTCCTCTCCCGGAAGGAAACCGATCCGGCTCATGCCTGTATCCAGCGCAATGTGGACCGGCAGAACCGTCTGTTCCTTTGCGGCGGCCTGATCCAGCGCCAGTGCCATCTCCTCCGTAAACACAGCGGGTCTTACCGACAGGCGGGCCAGCGTCTCATAGTCCCCGGGGAAAACATAGCCGAGGATCAGGATCGGTTTGCGGATCCCGGCTTCGCGCAGCGCGGCGGCTTCCTCCACCGCTGCGACCGCAAATCCCCAGATGTACGGCTCTTCTTCCATCATCCGGGCGATCGGGACGGCGCCATGGCCGTACGCGTCGGTCTTGATCACCGCGCACATATTTGTGCCGGGAGGGATCAGGCGGCGCATCACATCAAAATTCTGTCTGACCGCGTCCAGGTCTATCCAGGCACAGACGCGATCCGGTATTCTCTCATTCATCTGCTGCATCTGCTGCTCCACGCTCCAAACTCCACTCTTCCGGTCTGTCTGACCGGCAGAGTCCTTTTACCTGTCCTGCCCTTCCCTTGATGTGTGCAGCCGGTATGAAAGCTGCATCAGGCTCTCCGACAGATGAACATTTTCCACGATCACATCTTCGGGCACGTCCAGATCCGTATGGGCGAAATTCCAGATCGCCGGGACACCGTGCTCCACGACAATCGGGCAGACTTTGGCTGCGCCGGCTGCCGGCAGGGTGAAAGCCGCAATATCGACCTGGTGCTCATCAAGGAAAGACGCAAGCTCATCTACATTTCTTACAAGCGCATCCCTGATGATGGTTCCTTCCTTGGAAGGATCCGCATCGAAAAGGCTGATGATCCTGAAGCCCCGCTTTTCAAAGCGCACATAGTTGGCAAGCGCCTGGCCCAGGTTGCCGGCCCCGATGATGATCATATTGTAGGTTTCTTCCAGCCCGAGCAGCTTTCCGATCTCATTGTAGAGATATTTCACGTTGTAGCCATAACCCTGCTGGCCGAACCCGCCGAAGTTGTTCAGGTCCTGCCTGATCTGGGAAGCTGTCACGTGCATCCGCTTGCTCAGTTCGCCCGAAGAGATCCTCTCCACCTTTTCATCCAGCAGGTTTCCCAGATATCTGTAGTACCTGGGCAGTCTGGCGATAACGGCCCTGGAAATGTTTCTTTGAATCATATCTTTCTCCTGCACCGATTGTTTTCTGACTAAAAAAGAGTATAATGATGTGTCAATCAATTGTCAAACGCCGAGTTCCATTCCCGGCCGCAAAAGAAGGAACCATTACCCTATGATACTTTCATGCCACAGCATCAGCAAATCATTCTCAGAAAAAATAATCCTTCAGGATGCCTCCTTTACACTGGGTGATCACGAGAAGGCTGCCCTGGTCGGAATCAATGGGGCCGGAAAGTCCACATTCATGAAGATCATCGTGGGTGAGCTTGCGCCTGATGAAGGCTCCGTCATCCTTGCAAAAGGCGCTTCTGTCGGATACCTGGCCCAGCAGCAGATGCTGATCGGGAACGGCACGATCTGGGAAGAACTCCTGGAAGCAAAGCGGGATGTCTCTGACGCCGAGCAGCGGCTGCGTGACCTGGAAAACAGCATGAAGGATCTTTCCGGGGAATCGCTTCGTTCCGCCATGGAGCAGTACCATACCTTAAACGAGTGGTTCGAGCAGCATAACGGCTATGCCCTCCAGAGCGAGATCACGGGCGTTCTGAAAGGACTCGGTTTTGAAGAGGAAGACTTTTACAGGAATACATCCGATCTGTCCGGCGGTCAGAAAACACGGGTCGCTCTCGGAAGGCTTCTTCTGTCCTCTCCGGACGTGCTTCTTCTCGACGAGCCGACCAACCACCTGGACATGAGCTCCATCGCCTGGCTGGAAAACTACCTTTCCCTTTACAAAGGCAGCGTCCTGATCGTTGCGCATGACAGGTATTTCCTGGACAAGGTCGTCACCAAAGTCATTGAGATCGATCAGGGCCGGGTCATGTCCTTCTCCGGCAATTATACGGATTATGCGGCAAAGAAAAAAGACATTACCGATGCTGCCATGAAAGCCTGGCTGAAGCAGCAGGCCGAGATCCGGCACCAGGAAGAGGTCATCGAAAAGCTGCGGTCATTCAACCGCGAGAAATCCATCAAACGGGCGGAGAGCCGTGAAAAGATGCTCAGCAAAATGGACGTGCTGGACCGCCCCACTACCGCGGACACGCAGATGCACCTGGCTTTTGAGCCGGCTGTGCAGAGCGGCAAAGATGTGCTGGATGTCAGCCATCTCTCCAAACGCTTTGATGACCTGGTCCTGTTTTCCGATCTGAGCTTTTCCGTCCGCCGCGGCGAGCGGATCGCCCTCATCGGCGACAACGGAACCGGCAAGACGACCATCCTGAAGATCCTGAACGGTCTTGTGGAAGCGGATTCCGGTTCCTTCACGCTGGGCGCGAACGTCATGATCGGCTACTATGACCAGGACCACCAGGTCCTGCATCCCGACAAGACGCTCTTTGACGAGATCAGCGACGAGCGGCCGGAGATGACAAACACGCAGATCCGCAACACACTGGCAGCGTTTCTCTTTACGGGGGACGATGTCTACAAGCGTGTCCGGGACATCAGCGGCGGCGAGCGCGGCAGGCTGTCCCTGGCCAAGCTCATGCTTTCCAAGGCCAATTTCCTGATCCTGGATGAGCCGACCAACCATCTGGACATGTTCTCAAGGGAAATACTGGAAAACGCGCTGACGCTCTACACCGGCACGGTCCTGTATGTCTCCCATGACCGGTATTTCATCAACCGGACCGCGCAGCGGATCCTCGAGCTTTCCGGAAGGGATCTCACCGTCTACTACGGAAATTACGATTACTATCTGGAGAAAAAGGAGCAGGCGCTCTCAGCGCAGGAGAAGCTGCCGGAGCGCGGCACAGGCACAGGCAGTGCAACGCTGCGCGGCGATCAGCCTGATGACGCCCCGCTGCGCACCGGGTCCCGGGATGAATGGGCTATGCGAAAAGAGGAGCTGGCTCTTTCCCGCAGGCGCGCCGCCCGCCTCGCAGCCACGGAAGAAGAGATCGCGTCGCTTGAGGCGGAGGATGCCCGGATCGATGAGCAGCTCCAGGACGAGGTTATTTTTACCGACAATGAAAAGGTTCTGGCTCTTACCACGCGCAAGGCGCAGATCGCGCAGGAGCTCGAGGAACTCTATTCGCTGTGGGAAGAACTGGCAGAGTAAACAAACTACATCAGATCAAACAGCGACATCTGATTTGACTCCGGCAGCCCCTTCAGCAGCCCCAGGTCCCCCATCAGGTCCACGATGGACTTGCTGACCCTGGAGCGCTCGCGGAAGTCATCCCTGGACAGGAACTGTCCGTCCCTGGCTGCCTCCACAATGCCCATGGCGGCCTTCTCACCCATCCCGCCGATGGAGGAAAGCGCCGGCATGAGTTTGCCGTCCGAGATCGTGAAACGGTTGGCGCTGGCCCGGTAAATGTCGATGGGCGTGAATTCATATCCGCGCTCATACATCTCCAGTACGCTCTTCATATCCTTGTACTCATCCTGCTCCTTATTGGTCAGGGAGTCCATCCGCTTCTCATAGTCATGCATGTGCATCAGCAGTCTCTCTTTTCCGAGGCACATCAGCTCATAGTTAAATCCGGATGCGCGGATGGAAAAATACGCCGCGTAATAGGCCAGCGGCCGGTTGATCTTGAACCAGGCGATACGCCAGGCCATCATGACGTAAGCCGCCGCATGGGCTTTCGGGAACATGTATTTGATCTTCTTGCAGGACCAGATATACCAGTCCGGCACGCCGTGCGCGGTCATCTGCTCTTCCCACTCGGGCTTTAAGCCTTTGCCCTTCCGGACGCTCTCCATGATCGTAAATGACAGTTCCTTGTCCATCCCTTTCTCGATCAGGTAGATCATGATATCGTCACGGGTACAGATGGCTGTGGAAATGGTGGCCTTGCCCTCCTGGATCAGGGTCTGGGCGTTTCCGAGCCACACGTCCGTTCCGTGGGACAGGCCCGAGATCCTCACCAGGTCCGAGAAATATCTTGGTTTTGCATCCACAAGCATCTGGATCGCAAACTCCGTGCCGAACTCCGGAATGCCCAGAGACCCGGTCGGACAGCCGCCGATCTGCTTCGGCGTGATCCCCAGCGCCTCCGTATTCTGGAACAGGCTCATGACCTGCCTGTCGTCCAGGGGGATCTCCCGGGCATTCAGGCCTGTCAGATCCTCCAGCATGCGGATCATCGTCGGATCATCGTGTCCGAGAATGTCCAGCTTGAGCAGGTTATGATCGATGGAGTGATAATCAAAGTGCGTCGTAATGATATCCGTCTCGGTGTCATTGGCAGGATGCTGGACGGGTGTGAACGTACAGATATCCTCCCCGTAGGGCAGCACAATGATCCCGCCGGGATGCTGCCCGGTGGTCCGCCGCACCCCCACACAGCCGGATACGATCCGGTTGATCTCACACGGCCGTTTGTGGATGCCCTGTTCCTCATAGAATTTCTTGACAAAGCCGTACGCCGTCTTGTCCGCCAGCGTACCGATCGTACCGGCCCGGAAAGCCTGTCCGGCACCGAAGATCACCTCTGTGTATTTATGCGCCTTACTCTGATATTCACCCGAAAAGTTCAGGTCAATATCGGGCTCCTTGTTCCCCTTAAATCCCAGGAAAGTCTCAAAGGGAATATCAAATCCTTCCTTCTTCAGCGGCTTCCCGCAGTTCGGACAGACCTTGTCCGGCATGTCGCAGCCGGCCATGCCCGCATACTTTTTCACTTCCGGCGAATCAAAATCGCAGTAGTGGCAGGACGGGCAGATATAATGGGGGCTTAGAGGATTGACCTCCGTGATCCCGGCCATCGTGGCAACGAACGACGAGCCTACGGAACCGCGCGATCCCACCAGATAGCCGTCCGCGTTGGATTTCCACACCAGTTTCTGGGCGATGATGTACATCACCGCGAAGCCGTTGCTGATGATGGAGTTCAGTTCTCTTTCCAGACGTTCCGAGACCACCTCCGGGAGCTGTTCCCCGTAGATCTCATGCGCCTTTGTATAACAAAGTTCGGTCAGGATCTGGTCCGAATTCTCAATGACGGGCGGACATTTGTCGGGACGGACCGGTGCGATCCGCTCGCACATCCGGGCGATCTTCACCGTGTTGGTGATGACCACTTCCCTGGCCTTCTCCTCTCCGAGATAATCAAATTCCTTCAGCATCTCCTCCGTCGTGCGAAGGAACAGAGGCGCCTGCTCATTCGCGTCGGCAAACCCCTTTCCGGTCATGATGATCTGACGGTAGACGGAATCCTCCGGATTCAGAAAATGAACGTCACAGGTCGCGCAGACAGGTTTGCCGAGGCGTTCCCCCAGACTGACGATCTGCCGGTTGAAGTCCTTCAGCTCCTCCACAGTCTTCGGGTCTTTTTCATCCCGCGTCATGAACATGTTGTTGCCGATGGGCTGGATCTCCAGATAGTCATAGTATGACGCGATCCTGGAAAGTTCCTGCTGCGGTGCGCCTCTTACGATCGCCTGGAAAAGCTCTCCCGCTTCACAGGCCGAACCGATGATCAGCCCTTCCCGGTACCTGGTCAGCAGGCTTCTGGGAATCCTCGGATATCTGTTGAAATACCGCAGATGCGATTCAGACACGAGGCGGTACAGGTTCACCCTGCCCACATCATTCTTCGCAAGCAGGATAATGTGGTAAGCAGGAAGCTTGCGGATCTGGTCCACGGAAGCCTTCCCCAGCGCATTCATCTGATCCAGGTCATACACATCCCGCTGTTCGAGCCGGGTGATCATTTTTTCAAAGATCCGGGCTGTGCACTCCGCGTCGTCCACAGCGCGGTGGTGATTTCCCAGGTGGACGCTCAGCGCTTTCGCCACCGTATCCAGCTTGAACCGGCTCAGCTGCGGCAGCAGGACTCTGGCCAGGCCGACGGTATCCACATAGGTCTGCGGGCATTCAAGTCCCAGCCTGGCGCAGTTCTCCCTGATGAAGCTCATGTCAAAGGAAGCGTTGTGCGCCACCATCACACAGCCCTCGCTGAAGGCAAGGAATGTGGGAAGGATCTCTTCGATGGCCGGCGCCTCCATCACCATCTGGTCACTGATGCCGGTGAGCTGTTCGATCCGGTAGGGAATGGGCACTTTGGGGTTCACAAAAGTGGAAAAGCGGTCTGTCACTTTCCCGTTTGTCACCTTCACGGCTCCGATCTCGATGATCGCGTTGTTCACCGGAGAGAAACCGGTGGTCTCCAGATCAAACACCACAAAGTCGCCAGTCAGCTTCTGCCCCTTCGAACCCGTCGCCAGCTCCCTCTCGTCATCGACCAGATAGCCCTCACATCCGTACAGGATCTTGAAGGGGCTGTCATGAGGAACCGCATGGTTCGCATCCGTAAAGGCCTGGACCACACCGTGATCCGTGATGGCCAGGGCTTCATGTCCCCAGTTCATGGCACATTTGATCAGGTCCTTCACCTCACTGACGCCATCCATGTCGCTCATTTTGGTATGGCAGTGCAGCTCCACACGCTTTTCAGGCCAGGTATCCATTCTGGGCGTGCGCCAGTCGGCGATCTTTTTGATTCCCCTGACGGACCCGATGGTCAGCTGGGAATCGAACCGGTCGATATTGGTCACGCCCAGGATCCGGACAAAGGCTCCCTTCTTCAGCTTCGGTTTCAGTTCCTCCGCCTGCTCGTTCGAGACAAAAAGCTTGACTGCTATGGTATCCGTAAAGTCAGTGACCTCCATGATCACGATCGTCTTTTCGTTTTTGATCTGGCGGAAGTCGATCTCGCGGATCTGGCCGCGGACCGTGACTTCTCCCATCTCACCCACGATCCTGTCTATGGCGATCTCCTCATTATCAAAATTCCTTCCGAAGATCATATCCGGATCGTCTGAAACCGGTTTTTTCCCCGGCCATGGATCCGCTGCTTTTTTCGAATTGTGATCTTTCAGAGAGACCACAGCCTTGCCGGAGTCCTTCTGCTTCCCTGTTTCTTTCGTATTTTTCACGGAACGTTCCTTTGCAGGTGCTCCGAGCACATCATCGCCGTTCTCCGCCTGTTCGTGAATGACAGCCCTTTCCGTCACCAGGGCGACTTCCTGTCTCAGGCGTTTCTTTGTCAGGCGTTTCCTCTCGCTCTCCTCTTTTTCGTTCCGGAATACAAGGTCAAGCTTCAGGTCCTGGCCGCAGCGCTGCGTAAAGATCTTCTCCAGAATCCCTGTCAGTTCACGGCTCACCGCGTCGGTGATGCTTCCTTCCGGAATCGTCAGCTTCAGCGAATCGTCATCCGTAAAATCCATCGATGCGGAGTGCAGGACACTGTACAGGATCCTGTCGTATTTCCTCAGCTCATAAAAGATACTGTCCCTGTACAGCGGCATCAGCGTACGGGCGCTGTACTGGCCGGAGAGGCGGAACTTTTCCACGATCCTGACCGTGACCGCCTGTCCCGGAAACAGCTGGGACCGGATCATTTCCTCCACATGGTCAAAGATCTCCCTGTGAATCAGCCGGTCGCATTCCAGATAAACGGTCATGACAGTCTGGCTCTCGTTCATGGTCACACGAGAAACAGCGGACTGATCCAGCAGTCCGCGTATCGATTCATCTATCTGGATGTCCGGGAATACTTCCCTGAAGGTAAGGCTCATGGACAATTCCTTTCACAATGATCCGTTCTGTGCATGTGGGGCATCGTTTCAGCGCATCATCGCCAGCAGCTCCGAGCGCAGCGCCTCGAGAAGCTCGCTCTCCGGCAGCGTTTTCACCACCTCGCCGTGCCTGATCAGCAGGCCGGTCCCCTTGCCTCCCGCGATTCCCACATCCGCTTCCTTTGCTTCCCCGGGTCCGTTGACCACGCAGCCCATCACGGCCACCTTAACGCCGTCCAGCGGAATGTCCGCAACCATCTCCTCCACCCGGTTTGCCAGGCCGATCAGATCGATCTGCGTGCGGCCGCAGGTCGGGCAGGACACGACCTCGATCCCGCCTTTCCGAAGTCCGAGTGTACGCAGGATCAGCTTCGCGGAGCGCACTTCCTCCACCGGGTCTCCCGTCAGCGATACGCGGATGGTGTCCCCGATTCCCTTTGAGAGGATCAGTGCCAGGCCGATGGCTGATTTGATGTTGCCGGAGGTGATCGTTCCGGCTTCCGTGATCCCCACATGCAGCGGATGATCCGTCTTTTCTGCGATCAGCTCGTGCGCCCTTGCACACATGAGGACATCTGAAGACTTGATACTGATGACAAGGTTGTCATAGCCCATATCCTCAATGAGCGCGGTCTTTTCGAGGGCGGATTCCACCAGGCCCTCCGCCGTGACGCCGCCGTACTTTTCGACCAGTTCCTTCTCAAGCGAGCCGCTGTTGACGCCTACGCGGATGGGGATCTCCCTTTCCTTCGCGCAGCTGACCACACTTCTGATCCGGTCCCGGGAACCGATGTTTCCCGGATTGATCCGGATCTTATCGGCCCCGTTCTCCATAGCCGCGATGGCAAGCCTGTAATCAAAATGGATGTCCGCCACCAGCGGGATCCGGATGTGTTCCCGGATCTGAGAGAGTGCCTGTGCCGCCTCCATGGTTGGGACGGCGCAGCGGATGATCTCGCAGCCGGCTTTTTCCAGCGCAAGAATCTGGCTGACAGTCGCCTGAACATCTTCTGTTCTGGTGTTTGTCATGGACTGAATGCGGATGGGGTTGCCCCCTCCGATCCGGCAGTTTCCGATCGCAACCTCACGGGTCTTATCTCTTGTAATCAGCATCTCTCAGCTCTCCAGCAGCTCCACTCTCAACTCTTAACTCTCCAGCAGCTCCACTCTCAACTCTCCAAACTCCACCCTCTTTTACTCTTCCTCCGCCGGTTCCGCCGGGATAAAGCGGCGGCTGACAGCAGCCTTCTTGGGCGGTTTTGCGCGCTTGACGGCTTCCTCACAGAAATAGCTCTGGGCGCCGAGGAGGACCTTGCCTCTCCTGTCGATGCGCTCATACACATTCTCCGGTGTCAGTTCCCTCGCCTTCATGTTGTCGGCAAGCTGGATCTCCAGGATGTGCATGACTTCCTTCTTCAGGTCCTCATCCTCCACAGGGAACATGATCTCCACGCGCTTGTCCAGGTTTCTGGGCATCCAGTCGGCGGAAGCCATGTAGACTTCCTCCTGGCCGTCGTTAAAGAAGTAGAAGATCCTGGCGTGCTCAAGGAAAGACCCGACCAGGGAGCGCACGGTGATGTTCTCGCTCACGCCCGGGATCCCGACCTTCAGGCAGCAGATCCCGCGGACGATCAGCTCGATCTTCACGCCTGCAGCGGAGGCTGCATAGAGCGCCTCAATGATCTCCTTGTCGCAGAGGGAATTCATCTTGGCGATGATGTGGGCAGGGCTTCCCTTCAGCGCATGCTCCGTCTCCCTGTCGATCAGGTACAGGAAGCGGCTGCGCAGCCAGATCGGCGCAAGGGACAGCTTGTTCCACTTTTTCGGCTCTGAATAGCCCGAGAGCATGTTAAAGGCAGCGGTCGCGTCCTCGCCGATCAGCTCCGAGCATGTCAGCAGGCCGCAGTCGGTGTAGAGCTTGGCCGTGCTGTCATTATAGTTGCCGGTGCCCAGATGCACATACCGCTTGATCCCGTCCTCTTCACGGCGGACCACCAGCGTGATCTTGCTGTGCGTTTTCAGGCCGACCAGGCCGTAGATGACATGGCAGCCGGCTTTCTCAAGCATCTTCGCCCAGAGGATGTTGTTCTCCTCGTCAAACCTTGCCTTAAGCTCCACCAGTACGGTGACCTGCTTTCCGTTTTCCGCCGCGCGGGCCAGCGCCGCCACAATGGGCGAGTGTCCGCTGACGCGGTACAGGGTCTGCTTGATGGCCAGGACCTGCGGATCAACGGCGGCCTGCTTTACGAAATTTACCACCGGGTCAAAGGTCATGTAGGGATGATGCAGAAGGATATCCTTCTTGGAGATCTCCTCAAAGATATTGTAGTCGCCCCGCAGAGCCGGAACCGGCTGCGGTGTCCATGGCGTTTCGCGAAGATCATCAAAGCCTTCCAGCCCGTACATCTTCATCAGGAACGTCAGGTCCAGAGG
>JAGCAV010000038.1 GCA_017652545.1 Lachnospiraceae bacterium | reverse complement strand
TACCCTGGAGGGACAGTCCTGTGTCAGTACCGAATCTGATGAGAACGCCCTGCTGATTGCCACTTCTGAAGAAGTAACGATCACGGATCCGACCGTCACCAAATCCGGTGATTCTGACGGCGGGGACAACTGCAATTTCTACGGCCTGAATGCCGGTGTCCTGGTGAAGGATGGTTCGACGACCACGATCACCGGCGGGACGATCACGACGGATGCCAGCGGCGCGAATGGTGTGTTCTGCTACGGCGGAAACGGCGGACAGAACGGTGCGGACGGCGACGGGACGAGCGTTGTCATCCGTGATACGACGATCACGACAACGGGAAGCGGTTCCGGTGGCATCATGACGACAGGCGGCGGTGTGACATACGCGTACGATCTTGATGTAACCACGAGCGGTCAGTCCTCCGCACCGATCCGCACTGACCGGGGCGGCGGCACGGTCTATGTGGATGGCGGAACCTACACATCCAACGGGCTGGGTTCCCCGGCGATCTACTCTACGGCGGATATCCATGTTTCCAATGCAACGCTTACTTCCAATCTCTCGGAAGGCGTCTGCATCGAGGGGCTGAACTCGATCGAACTGACAGACTGTGACCTGACGGCTGATAATACGAAGTGCAACGGAAATGCCACCTTCATGGACAGCATCATGATCTACCAGTCCATGTCCGGGGACGCTGACAGCGGCACCAGCCACTTTACCATGACCGGCGGGAGCCTTACCAGCAAGAACGGGCATGTCTTCCATGTGACCAACACCAATGCGGTCATCACGCTTGAAAATGTGGAGATCGTCAATGAAGATGAAGAGAATATTCTGCTCTCTGTCTGTGATGACGGATGGAACGGTGGAAACAATACCGCGACACTGAATGCATCTGCCCAGGAGCTGAACGGTGCTCTGCTTGTCGGCAGCAATTCCACACTGACGCTGAACCTGACGGACGGATCATCCCTGGTGGGCTGTGTCGATGGAAATATCACGAACGCAGAGGGCGAGACGGTGTCCACACAGGTCGGTACGGTCAGTGTGACCCTCGATGAAGACAGTACATGGACCCTGACCGGTGACAGCTATGTCACAGAATTCAATGGCAGCGCATCAAACGTGATCAGCAACGGATATACACTGTATGTGGACGGTACTGCACTGACAGGTGTATAATAGCAGCAGTTTTCTGACAGTATTTCAGACAGGGTATATTGTGACACGGATTACGGAAAGGTGAGGGTATTGTATGAACAGGGCTGCTGCTGTTTTTCAGGTATTGTTCGTTATGTTACTGGTTTTTTCCATGACAGCCGTTGCGCAGGAGGGAGAAACAGAAATATCTGTTACGGATATCAAGAACATCCGGATCGGACAGACCGAAGATGAGGAAGCAGCCACCGGCTGCACGGTGCTGATCTGTGAAGATGGCATGCGCGCCGGACTGGATGTCAGGGGAGGAGGACCTGCCTCCCGGGAAAGCCAGCTGTTGAATCCGCTTATGTCGGCCCAGATGATCCATGCCATCGTCCTTTCGGGGGGAAGCGCATACGGACTTGGCACGGCCAATGGCGTAATGGAATATCTGGAGGAACACGGGATCGGATATGATACCGGCTATGCGCTGGTACCGCTGGTAGCCCAGGCAGATATCTATGATCTTTCCGTGGGAGAAGCCTCTGTCAGACCGGATGCTTCCATGGGATATGAGGCGGCAGGACTGGCTTTTGAATCGCCCAATTACCGCGACGGCAATTACGGAGCCGGGTGCGGCGCGACGGTCGGAAAGATCGCAGGCATGGATTACTGTATGAAGACAGGAATCGGAAGCTATGCGGTCCGGATCGGGGAACTGGAGGTCGGCGCGATCGTGGTATTGAACGCATTGGGCGATGTCTTCAACTGGAAAACGGGAGAACAGATCGCCGGCATGCTCAGCGAAGACAGGACGGCTCTGCGCAGCACGGCAGATTATATGAAGCAGTCGATCAGTGCGGTCGAGAACAAATTTACAGGCAACACGACGCTTGCGGTCGTTATGACCAATGCTGCATTTGACAAGAGCCGGTTATGTAAAATTGCCGGGATGGGGCATGACGGTTTTGCCAGATCGATTTATCCCGTTCACACTTCTGCGGATGGGGACAGCATCTATGCGGTGTCTTTGGGAGATGTAGAGGCTGACCAGGATCTGGTAGGAACACTGGCATCCGAGGTGATCAGCGAGGCGATCATCCGGGCGGTGGAAAATTCGCAGAGCGCATATGGCTATCCGGCCGCATCTGACATTACCGGCAGATGATCAAAAAAGAGACCCGGGAAAGGAGCAGGATCCGAATGATGTCGGACCTGCTTCTTTTTTGCTTTCAGGATGGAGAGCTTGTCCTCATAAAAAATACCTTGACATGTTAGTATTGACTAATTATAATATGCACGCAGGTTAGATAAAACTAATATTGAGCAGGCGAATCAGACAGACTGGATGGGAGGGACATAAAATGATGCCGCTATGCTATGCGACTCCGGGTGAAGAAACCGTGATCCGCAGGGTCGGCGGAAGCCCGGAAGTGAAGAAACATCTGGAAAACCTTGGATTCGTGGCGGGAGGAACGGCAACCGTCATTACATCCCTGAACGGAAATGTGATCGTGAAAGTCAAGGAATCCCGTGTGGCCATCGATGAAGCGATGGCGCGTAAAATCATGGTATAAGGAGGTATAGGGATGAACAATCTTCGGGAAGTGCCGGTAGGCGGCAGGGCGAAGGTGGTCAGGATCCATGGTGAAGGTGCAGTGAAGCGCAGGATCATGGACATGGGAATCACGAAAGGTGTGGAGATCTACGTACGCAAAGTGGCGCCTCTTGGTGATCCGATCGAGGTCACTGTACGCGGATACGAGTTGTCTCTGCGTAAAGCGGATGCGGAAAATATAGAAGTGGAATGATTTTTTTGCCTGATGGTTAGATATTTCTAATAAAACTGTCGCAGGCAGCTGACAGGAGGAACATGAAATGAACATTCGCATTGCCCTTGCGGGCAACCCCAACAGTGGAAAGACCACCCTGTTTAACGCACTGACCGGCTCCAACCAGTTTGTGGGAAACTGGCCGGGCGTTACGGTGGAAAAGAAGGAAGGAAAGCTCAAAAAGCATGACGGCGTGACCATTACGGACCTTCCCGGCATTTACAGTCTTTCCCCCTATACGCTGGAAGAGGTCGTGGCCAGAAATTATCTGATCGGTGAACGTCCCGACGCCATTCTGAATATCATTGACGGTACAAATCTGGAACGAAACCTGTATCTGACCACGCAGCTGGTGGAACTGGGGATTCCGGTCGTGGTCGCCATCAACATGATGGACGTGGTCAAAAAGAACGGCGATAAACTCAACTCGGGAGAACTGTCACGTCAGCTGGGCTGCAGGGTGGTGGAGATCTCCGCTCTGAAAGGCACGGGCGTGATGGAAGCAGCGGAGGCTGCCATTGCGGTGGCAAAAAGTACGAAGACCATTCCCCAGCATACTTTCTCCGGTCCTGTGGAACACGCACTGGCACATATTGAGGAAGCGGTCGTCCACAATATGCCGGAAGAGCAGCAGCGCTGGTATGCCATCAAGGTATTCGAGCGGGATGACAAGGTGCTGGAACAACTGGCGATCGCACCCGATACCATGAAACATATCGAAGCCGATATTGCCGCGGCTGAAAAGGAACTGGATGACGATGCAGAGAGCATCATCACCAACGAACGATATGTGTATATCGCGCAGGTGATCAAATCCTGCTACCACAAGAATAACGCAGGTTCTCTTTCCACGTCGGATAAGATCGATAAAGTCCTTACCAACCGGTGGCTGGGCCTTCCGATCTTTGCGCTGGTGATGTTCGTGGTCTACTGGATCGCCATGGTAGGGGTCGGCGCACCTGCGACCGACTGGGCAAACGACGGCCTTTTCGGCGACGGCTATCATCTGTTCGGCAGGGGAACGGCGCAGTATGAGGAAGCTGCTGAGCGCTACGGCGATACAGATGCCATCATTGGAGCATTTGCTGAGGAGTATGGCGCTCAGATCGATGAAGAAGACCCGGAAGGTTCTATGGAGGCACTCCTGTCTGCTGTTCCGGATGATGCCAGCATCACATATATTACACAGGACGAGGAAACCCTTGAAACAGAGGAACATCCCGATACAGGAAAAGCTGATCTGGAAGCCGCTGTGGCAGAATACCTGAGCACGGAAGAAGGCTACAAGTCTGAACCGGGCGCACCGGATCCCGCAGCATATGGCACCTGGATCCCGGGCATTCCGGTACTTGTGGAAAACGCCCTTGATAAGATCGGCGCAGCCGACTGGCTGAAAGGTCTGATCCTGGATGGTATTGTAGCCGGTGTCGGTGCGGTGCTTGGCTTTGTACCGCAGATGCTGGTACTCTTCTTCCTGCTGGCGTTCCTGGAAGCCTGTGGTTATATGGCACGTATTGCCTTTGTTCTGGACCGTGTTTTCCGTAAATTCGGCCTTTCCGGCAAGTCATTCATCCCGATGCTGATCGGTGTGGGGTGCGGTGTGCCGGGCATCATGGCTTCCAGGACCATCGAGAATGAACGTGACCGCCGTATGACCATCATGACAACGACTTTCATTCCCTGCGGCGCAAAAGTGCCCTTTATCTCCATGATCGCCGGAGCGATCTTCCACAAGTCCGCGTGGGTAGCCACCAGTGCTTACTTTATCGGTATGGCGGCGATCATCATCAGCGGTATCATGCTGAAAAAGACAAGGCGCTTTGCAGGTGAGCCGGCACCCTTTGTCATGGAACTTCCGCCGTATCACTGGCCGACACTCGGCAATGTGCTCCGGTCCATGTGGGAACGCGGATGGAGCTTCATCAAGAAAGCCGGAACGATCATCCTGCTTTCCACCATCCTTGTGTGGTTCCTGAGCCGCTTTGGCGTGGCGGACGGCGCGTTCAGGATGCTGGAAGAGGAAGAACTGGAAATGTCCATCCTGGCAAGGGTGGGAAGCGCCATCGCATGGATCTTTATTCCTGTTGGATTCGGCACCTGGCAGGCAGCAGTCGCGTCCATTACGGGACTGATCGCCAAGGAGAACATCGTGGGTACGATGGGCATCCTGTACGGCGGAACGCAGGCATATGCCAACCTTGCAGCATCCTTCAGCCAGATTGCCGCGTATGCATTCCTGGTATTCAATCTGCTGTGCGCTCCCTGCTTCGCGGCAATCGGAGCGATCAGGCGTGAAATGAACAATGCAGGCTGGACCTGGTTTGCCATTGCCTACCAGTGCGGATTTGCCTATGCTGTATCTCTGATGATCTATCAGTTTGGCAGGCTGTTTACCGGGAATGTCAATGTGATCGGCCTGATCGCAGCCATCGCCATTCTGTGCGTGATGCTCTACATGCTGTTCTTCAAGAAGTATCAGGAAGCATCCAGACTGACTCGAAAGGTGTGATGTTATGCTGAATGTGATCATGGGTAATCTTGGAACGATTCTTGTCACCCTGATCCTGATCGGAGTGGTCATTCTGATCGTAAGCACCCTGCGCAGGGACAGAAAAAGAGGAAAATCTTCCTGCGGGGCGAACTGCGGGTGCTGCCCAATGTCCGGCACATGCCATAAGAATAAATAACCTCGGGAGGTGCGGATCTGGCTGTCCGCGCCTCCGTTTATTTTCATGACAGGAGAGAAACAGATGAATATCATTGAATTTAATGACGTTTCCAGAGTCTACAAAAACGGTGATCATGAACAGCGGGCACTGGACCATGTGAACCTGTCGCTGAAGGAGGGAAAGTTTATCGTGATCCTGGGACCGTCGGGTGCGGGAAAGAGTACGCTTCTCAATCTGCTGGGAGGACTGGACAGCCCCACTTCGGGAACGATCAGGGTGGACGGAAAGGATATCTCGACACTGAGCGCTGACGAACTGGCGGAATACCGCGCCGCAAAGGTCGGGTTCATTTTTCAGTCCTATAACCTGATTCCGACACTGACAGTCATAGAAAACGTGGCACTTGTGAAGGACATTGCGCCGGATGCGCTGAGCAGTCATGACATGCTTTCGGCTGTCGGACTGGCAGACCATATTCATCAGTTTCCCTCGGAACTGTCAGGAGGTGAACAGCAGCGGGTCTCCATTGCGAGAGCCCTTACCAAAAACCCCAGGGTCCTGCTCTGTGATGAGCCGACGGGAGCCCTGGATTCGGAAACCGGTGTGCTTGTACTGAAACTGCTGCTGTCCATGGCAAGGGATATGGGGAAGACCATCATCATCGTGACACATAATCAGAATATCGCAAAAATGGCGGACGTGGTGGTTCGCGTGAAGAATGGAAAGATCGTTTCCTGTGAGGAGCAGCTGTCGCCGCTTTCCGTAGAGGAGGTGGACTGGTAATCATGCTGCGGAAAAAGAGAGTACGGACATTCAAACGCTACAGGGCACAGTTCGTTTCCATGATCATCATGATCTGTCTGGGAATCGGGGTCTTTGTCGGCTTTAATATGGAATGGTACAGCCTGTTGAAAGATACGGGCTACATTCTGGATAAAACCGGATTTGCAGACTACAGGATTTATTCCGAAAACGGGTTCTCGGAAGAAGATCTGGAAAAAATAAAGGCCATTGAAGGTGTGTCGGATGCCACGCGTTTTCTGACTGTCAATGCTTCCGTAAAGGGTGACACCGATGTGGTGGCGATCGCTGTTACAGAGAACAGCCTGGTTTCCGGCGTTTATCTGATGGACGGGGAACCATATGATGAGACCAGTCCGGACGGGCTGTGGCTGTCGGACCAGTATGCGAAAAAAAACGGGATCGGAATCGGCGATGAACTGACACTTACATATAAGACACTGACGGTGAAAGGTACGGTCAAAGGTCTGGTCAAGGCAGGGGAGTTCCTGATCTGCCTGCCTGATGAAACACAGCTCATGCCCGATTACAACTCCTACGGATTTGCATATCTGTCTCCCGTCATGCTCAGGGAGATCATCCCTGCGATATTCAGGAATATCATCGGCGATAATCTGTATTACCAGATCAATGTCCTTTCGGATCTTCCGAAAGAGTCGTTCGTGAAGGCAGCTGACGCAGCGCTGGGGAAGACCATGCTGGTCCTTTCAAAAGATGAGAACATTTCCTGGTCTGAGGCCATGGGCGAGGTGAATGAAGGGAAGACCATGGGAGCGATCCTGCCGGTTCTGTTTCTCGCAATTGCCATGCTGACCATGGTGACCACCATGCACCGCATAACGGCCAGCGAAAAGACCCAGATCGGAACGCTGAAAGCGCTTGGGTTCAAAGACAGGCAGATCCTGCGGCACTACACTTCCTATGCACTTGTGATTGCACTTGCCGGGACAATACCGGGGATCGCCCTCGGGTATCTTCTTGGCTGGTACATTATGAACCCGTCGGGAGCTATGGGAACGTACATTGACATGCCCCGCTGGAATCTGTATATGCCTCCTGTATGCTGGGTCATCCTGATCATGATGAATGTGCTGATCATCCTGATCGGGTATCTCTCAGCCAGGGAGATGCTCTCGGGAACCCCTGCCGAAGCACTTCGCCCGTATACGCCCAAAAAGGTGGGACATCTGGCACTGGAGGAGACAAAGGCATTCAAAAAACTGGATTTCGGAACCAAGTGGAACTTAAGGGACTGCTTCCGTCACAAGGCCAGGACCGGGATGACGCTGTTCGGAATCGTCGGATGCATGGTGCTGCTGGTCGGCGGCCTGGGAATGAACGACACGCTGAATGCCTTTATCCGGTCCTTTTATGAGGACGCGATCGGTTATGAGAACAGGATCAATCTTGATGCGGAAAGCATGACGACGCAGAAGGCCGGTGAGCTGGCACAGACCTATCATGGAGACTGGAGCGCTTCGAAGAGTGTACAGATCGGGGACAGGGCAGTGGGACTGGAGATCTACCACATTACGAACGGACTTGTCCAGTTCGTTGATTCTTCCATGGATTATGTCACGCTGCCCGACGATGGATGCTTTATCTGCAGGCGGATCGCCGAGGAGTACGGATTGAAGCCGGGAGAGGAGATCAGTTTTTCACCGTATGGAACAGACAGCACATATACGGCAACAGTTGCCGGTGTTGTGAGATCCATGTCCGAGAGCATTGTCATGAATGATATGTATGCCGATACGCTGAATATTGACTATGTGCCTGATACAGTCTATACGAACAGCCAGAACATCGAGAGGAACGGGATGATCCTGAATGTTCAGACCAAAAAGGCAATCATGGATTCATTTGATACCTTTACGCATCTGATGGTTGTCATGGTGGCCCTGCTTGTGGCTGCCGCTGTGATCCTGAGCCTGGTGGTACTCTATAATCTCGGCGTAATGAGTTATACGGAAAGGTACCGGGAGATGGCGACCCTGAAGGTCGTCGGATTTAAAGACGGAAAGATCGCACGGCTGCTTGTCGGGCAGAATCTCTGGCTGACGGCTGCCGGTATACTGATCGGACTTCCGGCCGGCGCGTATACGCTGAAGTTCCTGATCGACGCATTGGCCGGCGAGTATGAAATGAGAATGATGATCGGGCCGGTCACATACCTGGTCAGCATCCTGCTGACTTTTACGGTATCACTTGCCGTCGGATGGATGGTAGCCCGGAAGAACCGTCATATCGATATGGTGGCGGCACTGAAAACGGAAGAATAAAGAATAAAAGAGTGTGAAAAAGTAAGCGGCTGTCATTTGACAGCCGCTGCGCTATTTGATCTGGCTGCAGATTGCAGCAAAGGATTCGTCAGACAGGTCATGTTCGATCTTGCAGGCATCCTCTCTGGCGATCTTTTCAGGAACACCAAGCTGAACCAGGTATTTCGTCAGTGCCTGATGACGGTCATAGATCTTTCTCGCGATAGCATACCCTTTGTCTGTCAGAGAGATCAGGCCATCCTCTCCCATGGTGATATAGTGATTTTCCCTCAGTTTTTTCATCGCGACACTGACAGACGGCTTGGTTACATTCAATCCGGCGGCGATATCGACAGATCGCGCGTG
>JAGCAV010000397.1 GCA_017652545.1 Lachnospiraceae bacterium | reverse complement strand
TCGGCTGATCTGACAGGGGCCGGAGTCTGCATGGACCGGCAGGATGAATCATGGTACAATGCTAACAGCAGCATGCAGAACCGGGGATAAGATACCCGGATGGACAGTGGGAGAGGATCTGATTATGAAACACGGCAGGAATATAAGAAAAGAGAGGCTGACGCGCTTTCGTATCCTGATACTGACAGGACTGTTTCTGATTCTGAGCGCGGCTTCAGTCTATGCAGGCACACAGAAGCTTACCGTCAAGGTGACGGCAGCGGGAAAAGAGATACAGAAGACGGTCCAGCTGGGAGAAAAGCTGCAGCTGGTTGTAAAAAACGGCAAAAAAACGGTCAGCGCGGGCAAGGTCTCATTCGCCTCATCAAAGAAAAAAGTCGTCTCTGTCAGTAAGAAGGGCGTCCTGACCGCAAAAAAGGCAGGAACAGCGGTCATCACTGTCCAGTATAAAAAGAAACAGGCAAAGATTACCGTGTCTGTTCCGGACGGACCGGAGATCATGACCCCGAACGGGGCGAAGACCATAAAGAACTATCTTCTGGGCGCATTCATTCCGGTCGGAAAGGTCCTGTATGTCTGGGGAGGCGGCTGGACGGATGCGACAAGAAAAGGCATCAGTTCCACCATGAAGAAATGGTATAACAGTCAGGATAAGAATTACAATTACCTGAAATGGAACGATCTGTCTGCCGCCAACCGCGCAAAGGGATTTGACTGCTCGGGTTATGTCGGATGGTGTACCTACCAGGTGATGCACACAGTCAGCAACGAGGGCAATGGCTATACCTGCGTTTCCGGGGAAGTGGGCGGTCAGTACAAAGCCAATGGATGGGGCTCGATCATCACTCAGAAAAAACTGGCTTCGAAAGGGTATGTCCTGAAGGCGGGTGATATCGGGTTTAACGCCGGCCATGTCTTTATCGTGCTCGGGCAGTGCAGGGACAAAAGCGTGGTGGTCCTGCATTCCACCCCGCCGGGAGGCGTTCAGCTCGCAGGAACCTCCACGCCGGACGGAAAATACGGCAGCCAGGCAATTGAACTGGCGAAACGATATATGTCCGGATATGCCGGCACAAAGAAATATCCATATAACAGCAGCTTCGGCAATGCCATTCCCCAGTACAGATACTTCCGCTGGAAGAAATCGGTACTGGCTGATCCGGACGGATATCTGAACAAATATGCGGATGAGATTCTGGCGGATCTGTTCGGAACACGGTGATGTATTTATCTGTGCTTAAGGGCATTCCTTTCACTATATACTTCCTCAGCGGTTTCAATATACTTCCGGACCGCTTCTGCCGCGGGTTCGCGGAAGATCACGCCGTATTCTCTTGTCCAGCCTGTATCCAGAGGAACTTTGACCAGTTCTTCAATGTCTTCGATAAAGGGGTTGGCTGTAATAAGTATCCTGTCTGATTCAATACAGTCATAGGCAGCCGGGACCTGATTGTCCACATCTTCGCGGCTGATCAGATGATCGGGAAATGCGAGAAATGCATGGCTGATCTGATCCAGGTACAATTTTTCCAGCATGATGGGAAAGATCATTGTCTCATACCCGGCAAGCGCCCCAAGTGTTACGGTCTTCCTCTGTGACAGAGGATGGCCTTTCCTCATCGCAGCCATATAAGGAACCTCTGTCAATCTCCGGTAAGCACATTCGCTTTTCAGCCGGGGGTTGATTTCATATGCCATGCGGAAGGTTTCCGCCACATCCTGAATGCCGTGACAGACGCGCCATTCTCCGCTGTGATTTGGATGGATCACCTGCTGAACCTGGATATCGGGATATCTGGTCATAAAGACCTGGGTAACACGGTTCAGAAGGGCCTGGTGTTCCACATTGCCGATCATCAGCTTTTCTCTGGCGCCGGAAGCTTCCCGGCAGGCGCTGATCAGCTTTTCCATCTCCCGGTTTATTTTGACAATACCTTTCTGAAAGACCTGACCTGACGGTGTCAGTGAGATTCCGAGGCGGGATCTTGCAAGAAGCTTTGCATCAAGCTCATTTTCAAGGGCATTGATCTGCTTGAGCATGGCCTGCTTGGAGATATGCATATTTTCTTCAGCTTTTGAGAAACTGCCGGCTTTGGCCACTGCCAGAAATATCCTGATCTGTTCGTCGTTCATGTCCTTTTCTCCATTCAGAAATACGCCGATGCGTTGGCTGACCGGAAGTGATATCACATCATGAATACGGTAACTTTTTATTACCATCATGGTAACACATCTGCCACAGCATTTCCAGCACAGGGCAGGTATACTGGCAGCAGATAACCGGCAGACAGGAAACAAGGAGGATCCCATGAAAAAGAAAACGGCTTATATGATGATCACAACGGCAGCCCTTATGTTCATGACCATGCATGCTGCTGCGGCTTATACCCCCGGCACCTATGATGCCGCGCAGAGTGGTATCGGCGGAGACATCACGCTGCATGTGACATTCAGCGAGGAGGAGATTACTGACATTACAGCTGACCATAATGAGACAGCAGGCATTGGTGCAGATGCCATTGAAGTGCTGATCGACAAGACGCTGGAAGCCCAGGCTGTTCCTGCGGACACCATCGCAGGGGCAACGGTCAGTTCCACCGCCTACATCAATGCCCTCAAGGATACGATCGAACAGGCGGGCGGAGATGCGTCGGTCACTGCTGAAGCTGAAGAGGAGACGGCACCTGTGGATTATGTAACAGAAGCGGATCTGATTGTCGTGGGAGGCGGCGCAGCCGGCATGACAGCTGCTGTGACAGCTTCCGAGAACGGCGCAGCCGTAGTTTTGCTCGAAAAGAGCTCAAAGCTGGGCGGCAATACCCCGGCGGCAGCCAACGGCGTTAATGCGGCTGACTCAAAAGTACAGCTTGCAGATGAAAAGTACCTGGAAGTCGAGGCGGGCGTTGAGGGACTGGAGAACCTTCAGCTGCAGAATGAGCTGGCCAGAGAAGAACTGGTTGATGCTTTTGCCACGAACTCCGGCGAGATGATTGACTGGCTTTCCGGCCTCGGACTTGAGTTTGGCGTTGAGATCCAGGAGGATGACCGCAATCCGGTGCAGAATTATTATATGCTGAAGACCGTTGGCGAAGGCGCCACCGGCGCGACCATGACCAAGGCGGTTCAGGACTATATGGATACAACGGATGTGACATATTACCTGAATGTGGATGCAACAGAACTGATGCAGGATGAAACCGGTGCGGTGACCGGTGTTGTCGCGACAGATGCAAACGGGGACGAGATCACCTTCACCGGAAAGGCAGTCCTGATCGCAACCGGCGGTTTCGGACACAACCAGGAGCTGCTGGGCGAAGTGAATCCGAAGCTGGCCAACGCGACAACGGACGAGATCGCCCCGACTACAGGCGAAGGCCTTCTGATGGCACAGGCTGTCGGCGCCAAGGCAGTGGATCTGGAGTACATTCAGACCTTCCCGGTGGTTATGGAAAATTACGGTATGGTCACACCGAACAAGCTTCCGGGCGGCTTCGGCGTGAACGCAGTGATCGTGAACGACAACGCGGAACGCTTTACCGCCGAGGGCTTCGAAATCGGCGACGCGATCCTTGAACAGCCGGAAGGCAATGCCTATATGATCTTCCGTGAAGACCAGATCTCCGAGCCGATGCAGAACATCATCAACGGCGGATTTGTCGCCAGTGCCGATACGGCAGCCGAGCTTGGTGAGGCGCTCGGGCTTGACGGGGAAGCACTGCAGGCAACGGTCGATGCCTACAACGAGGATGTGGCCGACGGTACGGATGATGCTTTCGGAAAGCAGGAACCGCTCCCCCTGGAGGGAACACTGTATGGTTTCAAATATGGTGTGGGTGCCCACTATTTCATGGGCGGTATTCTGATCAATGAGAAGACACAGGTGCTGGATGAGAATGAGAATCCGATCGAGGGACTGTATGCGGCAGGTGAAGTCACCGGCGGTTTCCACGGTTCTCAGAGGATCGACGGTTCCGGAATCGGAGACTCCTTTACCTTCGGAAGAATTGCGGGACGGGAGATCGCGGCAGCGGTTGCGGAATAAAACATACGCTTAAGCGGAATATATGAGGAAGACAGGGCGAAGGTGCCCTGTCTTCTTTATTTAGCGGAAATTGAGCAAATGAACCACCCTGCTGACACAGCGTCAGCCTCTTTTCCCCCAGCTCAATATTTGCTATAATCGCTAAAGGCGGGTCACGGTGATCCGTCTCTGAAAAGGATTACTTATGTCCGGCGGCAGGCCATGTCCGGACAGAAAGGAGCCATAAGGGAAGATGAGAGGGCATACTTTGACAAAGCGGCTCATACAGCTTGTTCTGACCACACTGGTTTTGTCGGTCCTGATGCCGGCCTGGGCCGGCGCTGCGCAGAAGGGTCTGAAGCTGAACAAAAGCAGGGTGGAACTGTACGCCGGCGCGGAGGGAAGCAATACCTTCAGGCTGA
>JAGCAV010000396.1 GCA_017652545.1 Lachnospiraceae bacterium | reverse complement strand
GTCTACCGGCAGGCAGCCGCGGTTCATGGGTACCTTGGACTCGTAATAACGGCGCACATCCTCGACTGTCTTCGCGCCTGCGACCTTGCCGGCCTGCAGGTACTGGACGAAAAGGCCTCTCTCGGGATCGCTCCAGAGCGGACCGTCCAGATAGTTGCCCGGGCAGATAGCATTCACTTTGATGTTGTAAGCTGCCAGTTCCAGGGCGAAGCTCTGCACCAGGCCGATTGCGCCGAACTTGGAACCCGCATAGGCAAAGTTGGCCTTGGAGCCTTCCAGACCGCTCTTGGAAGACATGGCAATAATGTCGAACTGTTTCTCCGGGGCCGCCTCATGCTCAGCCTCCATAATGATGGCCGCATACTTGGCGCACAGGAACAGGCCGGTATAGTTAATGGACGTCACAAAATCCATATCCTTCTTCTCAAAGGTCGCCAGACCGCCCGCGCGCACAACACCGGCGTTTGCCAGCATGATATCCAGTCCGCCGAATTTCTCCACCGTCTCGGAAACCAGGGCTGCTACGCTCTCCTCATCAGATACATTTACCGCGATCGCGCAGGCTCTGTCACCCAGTTCTTCGGCGACCTTCTGTGCCAGCGGCAGGTTCATATCCGCGATCACAATGGTCGCGCCTTCTTTATAGAGTTCCTCGGCAATGCCTTTTCCGAAGCCCTGGGCCGCGCCGGTCACAATTGTGATCTTACCTGCCAGGCGGCCTTCGCCTGCCGGCCTCTCACCGATCTTTTCCTTTGCGATCTCCACCCATCTGGTCATGTCAACGCTCATACTGATCTCTCCCTTCTGTGCCAGTTTTTTGATTAGCTGTCTTATTCTCTGAACTGCGTATGCCTGCTGGTATACGCACCTCCTGAATTTGTTTTGCGGTACAGGAAATCACCCGGAGTCTGCCTGAATCACCGGTGAGGAATAAAGAATCTTTTCCATCCGTCTCAGAGATGATTTCCTGTGCTGCAAAGCAGGACAGGACCGCGCAGGTCCTGTCCCTTTTATGGTTTTTGCCCTTCGGGGTGCTGACCGGATACCGGATCAGACCCTTTCGGTGCTTTGCTCATGAATTAGTAGAGCTTAGCCATCTCCTCAACGTTGTCACCGTTGAACTCGAACGGAAGGCCAAGAACGACCTCTGTGCCGCCGTCGTCAGCTTCGGTGATGGTGTAGTCGCCAAGATCACCGGCTGTGAAGGTCTCATCCAGAGCACCGGTGATGTCGCCGTTGACCAGCGCGATGGTGGTCAGAGCGGAGAGTTTGCCAAGGCCCTGCATATCCCACAGATAGAAGTACGGGCAGCTGTGCTCATCATCAGCACCGGTGTACTCAACCATCTCGGAGGGCAGTCCAAGACCGGTCAGCTTAACAGCGCTTCCCTGATCCTGCAGAAGTTTTGCAGCAGCGGCGATACCAACGGTCGTCGGAGCAACAATGACTTTCAGATCGGGATAGTTGTCAAGCAGAGCCTGTGTCTGGTCGGTGGATTTCTGGGGCTCGTCATCGCCGTAAGCAACTTCAACAAGCTCAAGTCCTGCATAGTCGTCGCCCTTCGCGATCTCTTCCATAGCTGCGATCCATGCATTCTGGTTGGCAGCCTGAGAAGTAGCGGAAAGGATTGCCCACTGGCCTTCGCCGCCTGTCAGATCCAGGACAGCATCGATCAGAGCCTGGCCGACAGCCTTTGTACCAGCCTGGTTGACGAAGATCTGACGGCTGTCAGGATTAGGAGCGGAGTCGAAGGAAGAAACAGCGATGCCTTCTTCCATAGCTTCTTCCAGTTTTGCCTGAAGAGCGTTCACGTCATTGGCGGAGATGCAGATGGCATCCGGCTTCTGAGAGATCAGATTGTCAAGAACCTTGATCTGGGCATCAGCGGTAGCTGCTTCCGGATAAACAACATCAACAGTAGCGCCTTCAGCCTCGGCAGCCTCAACGAAAGCGTCAGCTGCGATCTCAAAGAAAGCGTTGCCTGCGCTCTTGCCGACCAGAGCGATCTTCATGCCGTCTGCAGAACCTGCGAAAGCTGTTGCTGCGCAGCCCAGAGCCATAGCGCCTGCCAGAGCTGCCACGATGAGTGATTTTTTCATTTTGGTTCCTCCTTTAATGAAAAATGATAATATTTCAACTGCACAATGCAGCTAAAAACACTGGATGTATGAAACGATACCGGGCAGGACCCCTGTGTCATTACTTCTTTACCGCTTTGCGGATGCTCCCGATGATGTTGGGAAGCGCCACCGCCGCGATCAGCAGCGCGCCGACGATCAGCAGCACGACCTGGGCATGTACATTCCGCTGCCCGAGGCCGATCCGCAGGCACACAATGGCAAACGCGGAGATAATGCCGCCTGCCAGGTTGCCTTTACCGCCCATGGATGAAATACCGCCGAAGACCGCCATGGCGATCGCGTCCATCTCATATCCGTTTCCGGTGGTCGTATTGGCGCCGTAGGAATTTGCCACATAGAAGAGCGCGCACAGACCTGCCGCTGTTCCCATGACCGTGTAGATGATGAAGCGGATCTTCTGGACATGGACGCCGGAATAATGCGCTGCCAGCCGGTTGGTTCCGATGGCATAGACCCTGCGTCCGAAAGTGCTCTTTCCGAGAATAATGGCTGCGATGACACCCAGGATCAGTACGATGAACAGGATGATCGGCACCTTTCCGATCTTGTATGAGAGCATCTTGAAGCTCTTGGTGTTGGATGCGGAAACCGACCCGCCGCTGCCCAGAACGATCTCGGCAATGCCGCGGTAGATGATCTGGGTCGAAAGTGTCACGATCATGGGCGGCAGTTCCGGGAAACGGGTCAGGATCAGCGCGTTGACAGCGCCGCAGCATGTTCCGATCACCAGGGTGAGCAGGATCACCAGCGCAAAGGGTACACCCGCATTGCTGATGATACAGGCCATGGTCGCGCACAGGCAGACCGATGCGCCAACCGAGATGTCGATCTCGCCCAGCACCAGGATGTAAGCCATGACCAGCATAAGGAACATCTCGGCCAGATAGTAGGGCATCTGGCGGAGAAGGCTGCTCACGCTGTAGGAATCCGAGAACAGCGCGCAGAAAATGTTTACACCCACGAGGATCAGGACAAGGATGCCTTCCCAGCTGAAGATCGCCTTCTTGGCAAACGGCTCGGGGATATTATTGATACTTCTTCCGGATTTTCCAGCCATGATCACATCTCCCTTCTGCTCAGCGCGTTTCTGGAAGCGATTCTCTGCAGGATCGCATTGATGACAACAACCGCCAGGATCAGTACGCCTTTGATGGTGTTCTGCCACAGGCTGTCAATATGCAGCAGCGGCAGCGCCTTGGGGATCATGGCCATAATGAATGAACCGAACAGGACACCGATCACGGAGCCGCGGCCGCCGCTCATGCTCACGCCGCCGATGACGCAGGCGGCAATGATGTCCATGGCGCCTGTGGTCTCATTCATGTTGGGCTGTGCGGATGCATAGGTCGCGACATAAAGGGCGCCGCCCAGGCCGGCCAGGAAGCCCATGATGGTGTAGACCAGCAGCTTGATGTTCCTGACATTGATGCCGGAGACCTGCGCTGCTTCCGGATTGGAACCGACCGCATAGATCTTGCGTCCGGTCCTGAACCATTTCATGAAAATATAGAAGATGACATAACAGATCAGGATCACCCATACCAGGTTGGAAAGCCCGAGGACAAAACCGGTTCCGAACTTCGGGAAATTGCCCAGCACGTTCGCGCCGGCCCACTCTCCGCCGAAGGATACCAGATAGCCCATGGCGCGCCAGATGTACATAAAGCCCATGGTGCAGATGATCGGCGGAACATCCGCTCTGGAGATCACCAGACCGACAACCAGCCCGCAGGCTGTACCGATGGCGATCGAGATCACGAATGCCAGGAACGTACTGGTCAGTCCGCCATACTTGAACAGCATGCCGATGGACATGGCGGAAAGCGCCAGCGCCGACATACAGGAAATATCAATGCCGCCCACCAGCATGACGCAGAGCATGCCCAGCGCCATGACCATGGTGACCGCGTTGTTTTTCATCATGTCCTGGATCGCCTTGAACGAGAAGAATGCCGGATTGATCGCGGAAACAATCAGGAACATGGCCACCACGATCGCAAACAGCAGGAATTCTCTGGAGCCCAGGAGTTTTCTTAAAGTGGATTTTTCTTTCATGCCTGCGCCCCTCCTACAGCGTTGTGCCTTTTTCCATCGCCAGCTCAAGAATAGCTTCCTGCGTGACGCTGTCGTTTTCAAGGTCTCCGGTCTTGCGGCCGTTGCACAAGACAAAGATACGGTCCGCCATGCCAAGGATCTCGGGCATCTCGGAAGAGATCAGGATGATGGCGTAGCCCTGCTTCGCCAGATCGCCCATGATCGCATAGATCTCCGCTTTCGCGCCGACATCCACGCCCTTGGTGGGTTCGTCCATGATGACAACCTTCATCTCCTGGCCGAGCGCCTTGGCTACGACCACCTTCTGCTGGTTGCCGCCGGAAAGGGAGCTCGCCGGCTGGAAGATATCCACCGCTTTGGTGTCCACATCCTCCAGAAGCTTTTTGGAAATCTCACGCTCCTTCGGCTCGTTATTGAAAAACCCGTTCGCCAGTTTGCTGATCACAGGCAGCGTTACGTTTCTGCCCAGGCCCCAGCTCATGATCAGGCCTTCCTTCTGTCTGTCTTCGGGAAGCAGGATAATACCCAGATCCATGGCATCGGAAGGATTTTTGATATGAATCTCCTTTCCCTCCAGGTAAACCTTCCCGCTGTCGGCATGGGTCACGCCGCACACGGCTTCCACCACCTCGGTGCGGCCTGCGCCGACCAGGCCCGTGAAGCCCAGGATCTCGCCGGCATGCACGGTAAAGGAAACATCCTTGAAAAAGCCGGTCCTGGAAAGACCTTCCACACGGAGCATTTCCTTACCGATCTTGACCTCCGGCTTCGGGAACAGGTCCTTGATCTCACGTCCGACCATGGCCTTGATCAGATCCGCGTTGGTGATCTTATCCACATCATACGTGCCGATGTACTGGGCATCACGGAACACCGTGACTCTTGACGCCAGCCGGTACATATCCTCAAACCGGTGAGAGATAAAGATGATGGAAACGCCGGATTCACGGAGCTGATCCACGATCCTGTACAGCTCTTCCGATTCGGATTTAGTCAGGGAAGCAGTCGGCTCGTCGAGAATGATGATCTTCGCGTTGGTAGACAGGGCCTTGGCAATCTCTACCATCTGCTGCTCCGCCACGGACAGGGTTCCCATTTCAGCTGTCGCGTCGAACTCCGCGTTCATCCGCTTCAGAAGCTTGTTTGCCTCTTCGTTCATGGTCTTCCACTGGATCATGCCATGTCTGATGATCTCATGGCCCATGAAGATATTCTCAGCCACGGTCAGATCCGGGTATGAAGTGGCATGCTGATACACAGCCGCGATGCCGGCTTCCTGCGCATCCTTCGGTCCCCTGAAATCGACCTTTTTGCCGTGCAGGTACATTTCCCCTTCTTCTGCCTTGTGAACACCGGTAATGACCTTGATAAAGGTGGACTTACCGGCGCCGTTCTCTCCCATGAGGGCGTGTACCTCACCGGGCTTAAGCTGAAACTGCACTCTGTTCAGCGCTTTCACACCAGGAAAGATCTTGGTGATGCCTTTCAGCTCAAGAACATATTCTTCCGCCATGCCTTACTCCTTCCTTACTTATGCCATGCCAGCCTGACCACATGCGGATGCCTCTCATCTGTGATCCAGTCCACATCATCCGTGAACCACTCCATGATCTCAAGCATCTTCGTCTCCCAGGCGATCGTATCCTTTCTGGACTGCTCTGTCTGAGCCTGCTCCATCGTCACGTCGATCTCATCATATCCGAAGATATACTGTCCGGCGTTCCAGATGGAGAAATTGCTGTCCGGACCGGGGGTGACGGCTCCGTTCCTCGCTTCAACCAGCGCATCGTGCCTGGCTTTGTATTCCTCCTGAAAATCGCCTCTTAAGTGTGTCGCGAACACACGGTGCCGGATCAGCTCCTTACTTCCCCGGACAATGCCGAAATCCTGGTACATCAGGCGCATTTCCTGCTTCGGAGAGCTGATCCATTCACCCGTCTCCTGAAGCGGTTCCAGAATACCCTGCAGCGCGGCGGCATCCTTTTCAGACAGTGACAGGATCTCTCCTGTCTCATAGTAGCCGAAAACCAGATCCTCACCGATCCCCCACAGGCTGAAATTCTCTGCTTTGATGCTGTCCAGCAAAGCCGTCACGTCCGGCCAGAGCCTGCCGAGCTCACTTCTGAACTTCTCAAAACAGCCCTTGTTTATTTTATATGCAAAAGCATGTCTTTCCACTTTTAACTCTCCACTCTGAACTCTTTAACCGCAGATCACTCCACTCTGAACTCTCAACTCTCCACTCTGATTTATGGTTCATACCGCTTCACGCCAAATGACGTATACACGGTCCTTCTCAGGTCGAACAGGTCCTTAAACACGCCGTCAGCCAGCATCTGACAGCCCACATTGCCGATGGC
>JAGCAV010000395.1 GCA_017652545.1 Lachnospiraceae bacterium | reverse complement strand
GGCACTCAACGCCGTTCTTCATCCCGACATTGTCAACGACCGCCTTGTAGTAGCCGGGATAGCTGAAGAACATGCCGCTGATCTTGTCGACATCATGTTCCGGTGCGGGCTGCGCGAAGCCATTGTTTACATAGAACCAGATCTGTCCGTCCTCACAGAAAAGTTCCCCGTCAGAGTACCAGACGCGGCCGCCCACTTCCAGGTCGACGTGCATCAGGTTCAGTCTCATGAACCGCCCCTTCCGGTCGAAAACGATGCGGACACGGTATCCCATGACCTCCAGGTTCAGGTTCTCCGGCTGGAAAGGCATGTTCGGATACAGTTCCCCGTATTTGGTCATCAGCCAGTTGTATATGGCATTTGAAGCGCGGTCAAAGATCAGGTCCGCGTCCGGTTCGCTCTCCAGATCACGGAGCCGGCTGCCGTCCACCAGCGATCGCATCTGGAAGACCGTCTGTCTTGAAAGCATCCTCGGCCGGTAATCCTTCGGATCGGAAAGGCCTTCCTCCCGTCCGTCGTTGTAGACGTCCCGTTCCCGGAAGATCTGTGTCAGCACCGGATCGTGGAATTCGCTCTCATTGAGCAGCGCGATGACCGTATTGACATTGATCGGGATCCGTCTGACCCTTCGCAGCATCTGCTCGGCCAGGGTCGCCTTGCTGGTCTTGTAGATCCGCTTTGCAAGAGAATCGACGGTCTGCTCCTGATCCTCATTCAGCCTCGCCTCCACCTCGGGATAGATGGGGGTGTCCGCCATCTTGATCCTGAAATGGCTGCGGATCATGTCCGTCCACTTTCTCTTCTTGTACAGATCGTGCCCAAGGTCTTCAAACAGCGTTACGATCGACTTGTCGCACAGCTCCAGCGTAGCCAGGATGCTGTTGAAATACCTGGAAAAGGCCGGGTACTGATCCCACAGTTCCTCGCCCTTGTAGCGCATGTCGTGCTCGATCTCGTGCCAGCCTTCGAAGAACATCGTCTTGATCTGTACTTCAAAGGTGTCATCAATGCACATATCCCAGGTCCTGGGGGAGATCTCGGCTTTCAGATATTCCGGAAGGCGGAATATGCCGTTCAGCTTGATGGGTTTGAATTCGTCTTCAGCCCGCTCGGACTGAGACCACTCCACAGCCTCAAACGTGCTTTCCATGATCGACTGGCAAAGGCTCACGTCATCGTCAAAGTAAAGATTTACACGCACGCCGACCAGATCCTGAAGTTTTCTTTCGCTGTTGTATTCCTTTGCCTCAAATTTCCTTGCCATGGAGGCTGCTGTCTTGATGCGTGAGAACACCCTGAAATACATGCCGCACTGTTCCAGTCTGTCACTGATGATGCGCTTCAGATCCTGTTCCACAATGGCAGGCACTTTCACCTTGCCGGCAAGTTCCTCCTTCGTATATAAAGCACGTTCAATCCTGGCTGTATCTGTATCCATAATTATCCTTTTCTGTTTCTGATTTGTTCCTGCTCCATCCCGGCAGCCGGGCTGCGCCTGTCCGGATCAGCCGAGCAGATTTCCGTACATGTCGTAATGAAGTCCCGTATACGGATCTGTCCACGCGACCAGCGACGGGTCATAGGAAGGTTCGGAATAAGTATCCGTATATGAATTCTGATCGTATATCACAATGTCATCCTGGCCTGTGCCATCGTAATTCATGGATGCCTCTCCCTGAGAAGCCGTATCCTGCGGCTCCCAGTAGCTGCCGGAATTGCTGGACAGGTATGGCGACACCGTGCCTGCCTGGGACGGATACTTATCCATGTACATCTGGAAATACTTGTCCGCATTTCCCGAGTCTCCCAGGTTAAAGTAGGCAAATCCCAGATAATAAAGCGCCTGGGAATAGTTCAGGTCCGTGCCCTCCGGATCCGCCTCGACCGCAAGCTTCAGCTGTTCAGCGGCCTTCTGGTAATCACCGGCCACATAGGCAGTCGTCCCCTCCGTATAATAGCTGGAGAAAAGGGCCAGGCCGGCATTGGCCTTGATGTCCGCATACAGCGTCTTTGCGCTTCCATCAAGCAGGCTTTCATCGATCTGCGCAAGCGCTTCCACCGCTGCTCCCTGCTGCCCCTGCACGTACAGATCCGCGACGCCCAGGAGTTCTTCATAGTCCGCCGCCTTCGCCAGGGCAGTATCCCGGGCGGTATTTGCGCCGGCAATCTGATCCTTGTAGCCGTTGATCTCATCCTGCAGCGTATCCAGCTGGGCGCTTCCGGAGGCCAGCTTCAGATTTGCGTCCGTGACGGCCTGATTTGCCTGCTCATTGGCCCGCTGCCTGGTGGCCGGGACCGCCATGAACCAGACGATCGCGCCGCCCAGAAGGATCCCGAGACCGATGTTGATGAATGTCGCGACTGTGGAGCTGTCCCGGAAAGTCGTCGGCTGGATGATCGTCTCCGTGCCGCTGATGTAGCGGAGCGTACTGCCGCCGGCATCCGCGTCAGGCAGCTCATCACGGTACCGCCTGTTCTTCCGGAAGGATGAACTCCTGCCCGTGATCTCCTCGATCTCGCTCAGGTAGCGGAGCGTTGTGG
>JAGCAV010000394.1 GCA_017652545.1 Lachnospiraceae bacterium | reverse complement strand
TGGATTACCCGGGGATCGGGCCGGAACACGCCTGGCTCCACGATTCCGGCCGGGCACAGTATGTGGCGGTTACAGACGATGAAGCCGTCGATGCGTTTGAGTATCTGGCAAGGATGGAGGGGATCATCCCTGCGATCGAATCGGCTCACGCGGTAGCCCATGCCATGAAGATTGCCCCTGAAATGACACCGGATCAGATCATCGTGATCACCATATCCGGACGCGGTGATAAGGACTGCGCAGCGATCGCGCGCTACAGAGGGGAGGATATCCATGAGTAAGATTGCAGAAGCATTTGCCGGCGGAAAGGCATTTATCCCTTTTATTACCTGCGGAGATCCGGATCTTGAGACGACAGCCGCAGTAGTAAGGCAGGCTGTCGCGAACGGGGCGGACCTGATCGAGCTTGGGATCCCCTTTTCAGATCCCACAGCGGAAGGCCCGGTGATCCAGGGCGCAAACATCAGGGCTCTGGCGGGAGGCGTTACGACGGACAGGGTTTTTGACCTGGTCCGGGATCTGAGGCGGGACGTGACGGTGCCCATGGTATTTATGACTTACGCGAATGTGGTTTTTTCATACGGTGCCGAACGGTTTATCACGACCTGCAGGGAGACCGGTATCGACGGGCTGATCCTGCCGGACCTGCCGTTTGAAGAGAAGGAGGAGTTTCTGCCGCTTTGCCGCCGGTACGGTGTAGCCCTGATCTCTCTGATCGCGCCGACCTCCGAGAACAGGATCGCCATGATCGCGCGGGAAGCGGAAGGGTTTATCTACCTTGTCTCAAGTCTGGGGGTGACCGGGATCAGGCGTGAGATCACGACCGACCTTGCGTCCATCGTCCGGGTGATCAGGGAAAACACGGATGTTCCGTGCGCCATCGGCTTTGGGATATCCACCCCGGAGCAGGCGGCAAAGATGGCGGGCTTAAGTGACGGCGCCATTGTCGGATCGGCGATCATCAGGCTGCTCGAAAAATACGGAAAAGACGCGCCGCCTTATGTGGGGGCGTATGTGAAAGAAATGAAGAATGCGCTGTAAAGTAAAAAAGGAGACAGGGGATCGTTCCCCTGTCTCCCTGTTTAAGAGCTGGTTTTTATTTGTATGCTGCCGCAAGCTCCTGTGCCAGTGCCTCCAGCGCCTTTGAGCTGGTCTCGTTCAATGCCGAGGTGATGGTGACCTGGTTTTCCGCGTAAGTCAGATTCTTGAATCCGGAGAGGGCTGCGAGCATTCCCTTGATGGCGGTGGGCGCCCAGGAACCGTTCTCGATCAGGGCAATGCGCCTGTTCTGGTAGCCGCGTTCTGCCAGGTGTCCGATAAACTCACGCATGTACGGGAAAATCCCCGCGTTGTAGGTGGTTGTGGCCAGGACAAGCGTGTCATAGCGGAAAGCATCCTCGACGCATTCATAGATGTCATCGCGGGCAAGGTCGTTGACCGCAACTTTCGGCACGCCGGCAGCCCTGAGCTGTTCCGCCAGCTGCATGACGGCCTTTTTGGTATTTCCGTAAACCGAGGTGTAGGAAATGCACACACCCTTTGTTTCCGGAAGATAGGCTGACCAGGTGTTGTACAGATCCAGGTAGTAACCAAGGTTCTCGTCGAGCACGGGTCCGTGCAGCGGGCAGATGGTCCGGATATCAAGCGCAGCAGCTTTTTTCAGCACAGCCTGCACCTGGGTCCCGTACTTTCCGACAATACCGAAATAGTAGCGGCGGGCTTCGCATGCCCAGCCTTCCGGATCCTCCACGTCAAGCGCGCCGAATTTGCCGAAAGCGTCCGCGCTGAACAGAACTTTCTCAGAAGATTCATAGGACATGAATACTTCAGGCCAGTGCACCATCGGCGCGAAGACAAAGGTCAGGGTATGACTTCCGAGCGACAGTGTCTCACCGGTTTTGATCTCAAGCGTGTTCTCCAGTACCAGTCCAGGGAAGAACTGAGAGATCATTTTGAATGTCTTGGCGTTTCCGACAACGGTTGTGGATGGATATTTTCCGGCAAAGGCCGCGATCGAAGCGGAGTGGTCAGGTTCCATATGCTGGATGATCAGGTAATCCGGCGCTTTGTCGCCGAGGACATCCTTGATATTGGCAAGCCATTCATCGGTCTTGCTCTGGTCGATGGTGTCCATGACGGCTGTTTTTTCATCACAGATGACATAGGAATTATAGGCCATTCCAAGCGGAACATGGAAATGCCCCTCGAACAGATCGATCTCATGATCATTGGCCCCGATGTAATAAATGCTTTCAGATATTTGTTTTTTCATAGGTGAGTTCCTTTCCTGAATGAATTTCACATCGGCTTATTATAGCATACTTTTTTGCAATGTCGACAGACTATTGCCCTGATCCGGCAGGCAAAGTATAATAATGCGGACGGACGTTCCGGGGAGACAGAGCAGTCCGTTCTGACTTTATTGCACAGCAGAGGTAGACATATGGCAAATGTTTTTGATTATCTGATATGGCGCGGTGATGTGCCGTTTACACTGGATCCGTTCAACGAGATCGACAATCTCGTTTTTTCACTGCTGGTATACACCGATTTTGACGGAATAGTCGGGGAAGATCCCCGGGATGCGCTCACGATCAGTGAAGTGACTGAGCGCTATTATGCCGCTCACACGGAGGAGGAGATCAGAGCCAGACAGATGTCCGTAAAGGACTCTCCTTTCATGCTTCCCCTGATGGCCGGCTCTGCCCGGTTCGGGAACGTAAAGGTGTCCTGCTATGTGAACAGGCGGGATGAGGAGGAAGCGGAACAGATGTCCGCGGTGACCTTTCTTCTGGAAGACGGATCCGCCTTTGCGTCATTCAGGGGAACAGACAATACCATCGTAGGCTGGAAGGAAGACTTCAAGTTCGGCTATATGAACGGGACTGCCGGGCAGAAGCACGCGGTGGAGTATCTCAACCGGGTATTTTCAGGGATGAACAGCTGCAGCACGATCCGTGTGGGCGGCCATTCCAAGGGCGGCAATTTCGCCGTATACGCATCAGCTTTCTGCGAGGAAGCCATTCAGATGAGGATCGCGGAGGTATATTCCAATGACAGCCCCGGCTTTCTGGAGGAAGTGACGCAGCAGAGCGGATACATGCGCATCCTTCCCAGGATCATCAGTTTCATCCCGGAAGAATCGATCTTCGGCCTGCTGATGCATAACCGCTTTGAGAACAGGATCATCAAAAGCAGCCGGAAGGGAATCATGCAGCATGACGCATTCTCCTGGGAGGTGCTGCGCAATCGTTTTGTGGAGGCGGAGGCTACAACGGATACAAGCCGGTTTGTCGATAAAACGCTGGATTCCTGGATCGAAAGCCTGGATGAGCAGCAGAGGAAAGAATTTATTGACGCCGCCTTCGACCTGATGAGTTCGCCGGGTGCGGAGACGTTTAAGGAACTGCACGATGACCCGATCAGAAATTACCCGGAGATCTGGAAAAAGCTGAAATCCATGGAACCCGAAAAGCAGGATATGCTTTCGAATACGATCATGGCGCTTGTCAGATCCGGCAGGAACGCGCTGATGGACGGCCTGTTCGAAGCCGGTACAGAAAAGACTGCGGAAGTGATTCTCGGACTGAGAGAGAAGTGGAGAGGACTGAAAGGGAAGGATAAGCAGCTGAAAGAGCAGAAGGAAATTCCGGAAAAACAGAAGCTGCTGCCGGAGAAAGATCCGGAACAGGATCAGTCGTAAGAAAAAAGGGGGAACGCGGTGTGTACGCGTTCCCCCTTCAGCATCCTACTCTTCAAATGTGAATTTCATCCCCCATGATTCCCGGATGTCGTCCATCAGCCTGAGGACCTTCAGGGAATCTTCCGGTGTAAAGCGGTCGCTGCGGCATTTGTTCGCCCGGATACATGCCGTTGCCTCCCGGATCTCATACTCATATCCATTCACCTCGAACGGACAGCTGATCTCATACGGATCTTCTCCGTTGGGCTGCACGGTCATCTTCTCGGCACACTGAAAATCATCAAGGCAGATCATGCCCTTCTCGCAGATAATGGCAGCCCTGCGCGGTACCTGCAGCCCGATGGCCTGCAGGGAATGAGCCGTGGTCCCGTCGGCATACTCCATCTGAACGACGCTGTAGTCATCTGTTCCGAATTCATTCATATGCACATGGGATGTAAAGGCTGTCGGAATCTGGCCTGTCACATAATACAGAAATCCCAGATTGTAAATGCCGATGTCCAGCAAAGCCCCGCCGCCCAGTTCGGAACGGAATTTGCGTGTCCTGCGGGTGCCTTCCGCGATAAAGCCGTATTCAGCCCGGACATGCCTGACCGCGCCCAGACTTCCGCTGCCAAGCAGCTCTCCCAGCTTTTCGTAGAGAGGAAGGAAACGGATCCAGAATGCCTCCATCAGGAACAGGCCTTTCTTTTCCGAAAGCTCATAGAGCGATGCGGCAAGACCGGCATCCGTGGTAAGAGGCTTCTCACACAGCACATGCTTGCCGGCTTCAAGGCAGAGCAGGCAGTTCTCATAGTGGAGATGGTTGGGTGTTGCAATGTAGACGGCCTCTACCTGCGGGTCACTGACAAGTTCCTCGTAGCTTGCGTAGCACACAGGTATATCATACTCTGCGGCGAACCTGCCTGCGCTTTCCGCATTCCTGGAGCCGACTGCGATCAGCTCCTCATCGGGAGACGCCATCGCGCGAATTGTTTTCGCGAAATTGGACGCAATTTTCCCGGTAGCCATAATTCCCCATTTCATGATCAGATCCTCCTTTATTGTATTGCTGGCATTGATTTTAGCACACTTTATTCGATCAGGTAAAGACTCTTGGAATGAAGCAGATTTATTGGCAGTTCCTTCGTGTTTTTGGTATAATCACATAAATATAGGTATGAAAAACACGGAACCCTCAGGTTTGATTTCGGAGAAACAGGGTATGCGGCCGGATTTCAAAAAGATCAGTAAACAGATGGCAGCACTTGCCGGACTGGATGAACTGCTCCGGGGCATGTTTGCCCAGACGGAGCAGCTGGGGCAGGCCGCAGCAGGGCTGTGCACGAAGCGGCTTAGAACGCAGGCTGCTGTTCAGCTGAAAGGGATTCCTGTGGATGAGCTGAAGAATTCCAGGGCAGGGATCCGGACCAGTGTGCTTACGGAAGCCGGCTATGGTACCCTTTATGATCTCTGGCAGGCAGATGACGTGCAGCTGCAGGCCTTAGGCGGGGTGGGAGAAAAGCAGGTCGCCTCGATCCGCATGATCACGGATGAATTCCTGGGACAGCTGTCCGGCAGGGAGAGGATCCGCCTGCCGCGCGGACAGGAGGAGGCTGACGCGGCGGACCGGGAGCTTGTCGCCGCGCTGGCCAGGTACCGGCTTGCAGAGCAGGTGTGCCGGGATGCGAGAGGACTGTGCGACGCGCAGCATGCTTTCCTGACAGAAATGAAAGAGAAGATCAGGATCCGGAACCGTGTTCACTGGTTCTTCTCCGGGAAAGAGAAAACAGAGGAGACGCAAAGAGCCTGTGAAGCCCTTGAAACGTATTGTGCCGGGCAGGATTTTGCGCGTGCGCAGCGCTTCTATGCCATTTATCTGGACGCCGTGAGCATTGACGAGGCGGCTGCCTTTTCAGACTTTGAGAAGAACAGCGCCGCATATTACGCGATGCTGGACAGGCTGATCGGGAGCAGGACTTCGGGGGAAATCATTTACGGCAGCATTCCGGCGCAGCTGGCTGCGGAAGTCAGTGCGGAGGAAACGTTCCTGGAGACATTCCGGGGAGACCTCCGCGGGTACCAGCTGTT
>JAGCAV010000393.1 GCA_017652545.1 Lachnospiraceae bacterium | reverse complement strand
GCGTACCGCAAAATCTCCGTCAGGCTGTAGCAGGCATCCGCTGCCTCTTCATTCTCGCCGGCCTCACACATCTTCGCGATCCCACCCAGGGAATTGTAGAGGAAGTGCGGCCCGAGGGTCGTCTGCAGCGCGTCAAAAACGGCCTGCGTCTGAACAGCTTCCATCTTTTTCTGTTTTTCCAGCGACTGCTGCAGACGCTTTGTCATATCCTCAAAGGTCCGGACCACGATAGCCGTTTCCGGAATGCTTGTCGTAAACGGGATCTTCTCTCCGAAATTAGTAATGTCTGTTCTTTTCATATACCGGACCAGTTCCGTAAACGGCCGCAGAATGCTTTTTGTCATGATCTGGCAGAAAATGATATTGACCAGGATCATCAGCATGCCGAAGACCATGATACCGCGTATCATGCTGCCGGCGGAAGCATAGAACACCTTTCTAGGCACAACCGCGATGGTGTCGCAGTAATACGTGTTGGACGGAGTAATGAAAACAACATTCTCACCAATCGTGTGAATACGCGAATAGCGGTTCCTGTACTGCTCGATTCCCTCTATGTCCAGCGCGGAACTGTTTTCGGAATTGCTGTAGAGCACCTCCTCCGGTTCATTGAGCAGGATCGTCACGGCCACTTCCTGGCCGTTCAGTTTTGTCGAACAGGCCTGCTCCATATACCGGACATTCTGCTGCACTTCTATGAAGCCAGTGATCTCGGTCTGGGCATTCTTGATCGGCTTGATCTCCGTAATGACCTTCACACCGCGGCTGTCATCCCAGTAATCAAGATCACTTCCCAGATAGACACGGCTCGTCGCCTCGTTCATGTTGTACTTGCTCAGCATCTGAGCGCAGCGCTCTTTTACATCTTCCGTAAGCCGCTGTGAATCATTTGTACAGATATATCTGCCGTCAAGATTGTACACACAGACCCGGCGGATATTGGACCTGGTCCGGTATGTACTGATCAGTGTTCTTCGCAGAGCGGTCTCATCTTCAGGTGTACACCCGGGGGCATTCCATTTTTCCCAGCAGGACCGGAAGGACGGTTCGATCATGGCGTCTATGGTCACCTGGTCTATGGCATCCAGATTGTGGTCAACCTGATCCATCACGGCTTTTGTCACCTGCCTGAGATTGTTCTCATTTTCCCAGCGGACCTGATCCATGTATGTGTTGTAGAAAAAAATGATGACCGCCAGAATGACAGCGGTTGTGACGATGGTATAGCCCAGGGTAAGTCTTGTCCGAATACCCATCTGTTTACCCATGACTCGCTGTGCTCCTTTTTTCAGTGCAAACGTCTTCCTCTTCCATATATGATTTTACAATATATCATGAGTAAATGAGTACGGCGCTTTGATCTGTCCGATCATTCTCTGTCTGCGATGAAAGGGGTTGTCGCATGGTCGCGGCAACCCCACTGATCCGATCAGTATTCAGGGCATTCCCTCACAGGAGCTTCCCTTCTGCTGTTCCGAAAAAGAATATTCCTTATCCGAAACCGGCTGATCAATAATCATACTCATCAACATTGTCTGCATTGAAGATCAGGGCATCGCCCAGGATGCACTGCTTGTTTTCGATCGTCTTCTCACCAAGACGGCCGGCTTCGATGGAAGTGGAATCGGAGGTGATATCACCTGTCACCATCTGGTAAGCGCCCTGGATTGCCAGATAACCGAGGTCTGCGCAGCTCCACAGAACACCGGAGCCAAGCGGATTGGTCTCATCCTTGATGTAGGTCTTCAGCGCGTTCGGGGTTGCAAGGCCGGTCAGAGCGATCTTTTCCGGATCGGGTTTCTCTGCTGCGGACTCGTACTGAGCGCCGAGAGCCGGAGTCGCCATGGAAGAAAGGCCGATTGCACCCTGGATCTTGTCTTCGCCTTCGCCCATTCTGCCGATCATGGTCGCGCACTCGCTGTTGACCTTGGTCTCGTCTGTGCCCGGATAGATCACGTCGGTGTCTCTGTTCTTGATGGTCATAAAGCTGTACTCATCCGTTCCCAGAAGGACATCGATGGCAGCTTCCCATGCAGCCTGGTTCGCATCGGTACCGCTGGAGGAAACCAGCGCGATGTTGGCCGGATTCTCATCTGAGTATCCTTTTGCCTTCAGGTCTTCAGCACAAGCGTTCAGCAGGCCGGCTGCTGCAGCATCTGCCGTGATCTGGTTGATGAAAAGGTCACGGGAATCTTCCTGTGCGTCCGCGTCAAAGGTGATGACCTTGATGCCCATTCCCTGTGCTTTCTGAAGTGTCGGAGCGATTGCTGTCGGATCGTTGGGTGATACGCAGATCGCGTCAACGCCCTGAGCGATCCAGCCTTCCAGAATATCTACCTGTTTCTGGTTTGTTGCCTGATCCTGGGAGGGACCGTCATAGAGCAGGGTGATCCCGAGCTCCTCAGCGGCTTCCTGGGCGCCGCCCTTGCAGGCATCAAAGTAGTTCTCACCTTTGAACTTCGGCAGCATGGCGATCGTAACATCGTCAGCCATTGCAGCGGAAGCGGCCCCGATCAGTGCGCTCGCGCCAAGCACTGCAGCCAGTAACCATCTCATCGTTCTTTTCTTCATTTTGGATACCTCCTCTTTGAAAAAATGTTAATGTGTTTATAATGAACTTCATTACAACCATGTTATTGCTGTTCCGGCGTATTTTCCGAAACCACTTTGATGACCTTCCTCTGTCTCGCTCTCTGAGAAGCGATCGAGAACGCGATCAGGGAGATCAGCAGAACCACGCCCTGGATGATCGTCTGCGCATCGATCGGTATGTTCATGACCGTCAGGCCGCTGTTCAGCGTCGCGATGATCAGTGTGGCCAGAAGTGTTCCCTTCATGTCGCCGACGCCGCCGTTAATGCTGGTTCCGCCAAGGACGACCACGGTGATGACTTTCAGATTGAAGCTGGTTCCCGCGTCATACTTGACACTGGTAAAACGTCCAAGCCAGATGATGGATGCGAAGGCACACACCAGTCCGCACACGGTATAGGCAATGATCTTGATCTTGTCTGTATCGATCCCGGAATAACGGACGGCATTCTCGTTCAGGCCGATTGCGAACAGCTTCCGTCCGTACGTGCTCCGCTGAACGACGATCACAAAGATGACGGCAAGGACTACATAGAAGATGATCTGTACAGGAAGCTGCACCGGATCCTTGTAACTTCCGATGATCGTATTGCCCATCCAGGCCGCTGCCGGGAAGGAATACACGCTGTTGCCCTGGGAGAGGCCTCTGGCCAGGCCCAGATACAGATACATGGTGGACAGCGTGGTGATCATCGGCGGTATCTTCGCCTTTGTGATCACGATCCCGTTGATCAGGCCGCAGACCAGGCCAACCAGCATGATCACCGCGATTCCTGCCGCGCTGCTCCCGGATGCTGCTGCCGCCATGCCGCCGAGCATACAGGAAAGCACCAGGATATTGCCTACTGAAAGATCGATCCCGCCTGTCAGGATGATCATTGTCATCGGAAGGGCTACCATTCCGATCTCCACAATATTTCGAAGCATCGTTGAGATCAGGTATGTAGGCTTGAAAAAGTAGGGTGACCGGAAACCGATGAACAGAAAGATGACGACCCAGATCAGGAAGAGCGCCAGATTAAACGTCATTCGGAATGGTTTTCTTTTCATGATGCATTCCCTCCTGTCACTGACGGTATCACTCTCTTCTTCTTGATGTTCCGGGCTGCAGATATCAGCACGGAGACCAGGATCACGGCTCCCTTGATCGCGTCGGACCAGTTGGAGCTGATCCCCAGATAGTTGATCGCAGGTGCGATCATGGAGAGAATGAAGGCTCCGAACACGGTTCCCAGCAGGGTTCCCGATCCGCCGGCGGAGCTGGTGCCTCCCAGCACGACCGCCGCGATGAATGTCATCTCCAGTCCGCTGCCCATCGTTGTGGTGACACGCTGTCCGGCTGTTCCGATGATCACCGCCGAAATCCCGAAGAAAACGCCTGCCAGGGCATAGGTTATGAGGATCGTCTTTTCCACATTGATTCCCGTCAGTCTCGCGCTGGTTTTATTGTTGCCGATCGCATAGATCTTGCGGGAAAACCTTGAATATTTCATGAAGATCAGCCCGAAGACCGTGCAGATCAGGCACATCAGGACGCTTGCCGGAATACCGCCGGGAAGCTTGGCCTTGAACGCCAGCCATGTGTAGGAAGCCGGGAGGTCATAGATCGATCCCTCAGATACCATGTTCAGGCTCCCCTGGAAGATCTGCGTGCTCGCGAGCGTCGCAACGATCGCCGGGATCTTCAGCTTTGTAATGAGCAGCCCGTTCAGAAGGCTCAAAATCGAGCCGACGATCATGGCTACCGGAAGAAGCACTGCGAAAGGTGCTCCGAGTTTTCCGATCGCGGCCAGTGTCAGGCAGACCACTGAGATCAGTGCTCCCGTCGACACGTCAATGTTGGATGTCAGGATGATCATCTCCATGCCGATCGCTGCGATCATCGTGTAGCTGAACGTATTCAGCAGGCTCATGAAATTGTTCTTCGAATAGAAGTCTTTCGCCACGATCCTCATAAAGATCAGGATGATCAGCAGGAACAGCGCCAGGAAAAACTCCGTTGTCATAAAGGAAGCTTTCGTTTTGTTTTTCATTTTTCCGCCTCCTTACCCTGCTGCCTGTCTCGGCGCTTCCAGCGCCACATTCAGTATCTTTTCCTGAGTCGCTTCCTCGCGGCTGAAGCATCCGCCTATGTATCCGTCCTTCATCACATAGATGCGGTCACACATGCCGATCAGCTCGGGCAGTTCCGACGAGATCATGATGATGGTCAGGCCCTGTCTGGTCAGATCACTCATGATCTTCATGATCTCTGCCTTGGCATTGACGTCCACGCCCCTGGTCGGTTCGTCCAGGATCAGGATGGACGGCTGCAGCGCCAGCGCTTTGGAAACAGAGACCTTCTGCTGGTTTCCGCCGGACAGGTTTGTCACAAGGAAATCAGCGTCAGGCGCCTTGATATCCACCTCCCTGATATATTTTTCGCCGATCTTATCCTCCAGCGATTTATCCAGAAGGTTCCACCGTTTTACAAAATTCTCCAGCTGTGGAAGCGTAATATTCTGCTCCACGCTCATGTCCGTGATCAGCCCGTATTTGCCCCGGTCCTCGGAAACATACACGATGCCGGCTTTTTTCGCGTCCTGATAGCTGCTGATCTGAAGCTCCTTACCCTCCAGCGTGACCTTGCCTGCCAGCTTTCTGGAAAATCCGCAGATGCACTGAGCCAGTTCGGTTCTTCCTGATCCGGCCAGTCCGGCAAAGCCCAGGATCTCGCCTTTATACAGATCAAAACTGATATCTTCCAGGAAACCGTCATCGTACAGGTGGGAGACCTTGAGCACCACATCTCCGATCTGCGTATCCACCTTCGGATAGTAGGCATCCATCTTACGTCCCACCATATCCGCAACCAGGATATCCTTATTGATCCTGTCAACGGGATTGGTCGAGATATACCTGCCGTCCCGGATCACGGTCACCCTGTCGCAGACCTCAAAGATCTCTTCCAGGCGGTGACTGATGTATACGATACCCAGCCCGCTCTCCTTCAATCCTCGGATGATCTCGAACAGCGCTTTGACTTCCCGCTCCGTCAGGGATGCGGTCGGCTCATCGAAGATGATGATGTTGGCGTCAAAGGTCAGTGCCTTCGCGATCTCCACCATCTGCTTCTGTGCCATGCCGAGCCTGCGGATCGGCGCGTTCAGATCGATCCTGACATTGAGCCGGTTGAAGATGGATTCTGCCCGGGCCGCCATGGCCGGATAGTCCAGTACCGGTACCGGACCGACTTTTTTCATGATCTCATGTCCCAGGAACATGTTGTCAAGGACCGTCATCTCCTCAAACAGGCTCGTCTCCTGGAAAATAATGGCAACACCGCTGTGATAGGCTTCCAGGGGATTATGAAAGTCGGCCTCTTTGCCGTTTACTTTCATCGTTCCCTTATCCTGTCTGTGGACACCGCAGACGACCTTCATCAGCGTAGACTTGCCCGCGCCATTCTCTCCGCAGATCGCATGGACCTCACCGCTTTTCAGCTCAAAGTCGATCCCGTCCAGCGCCAGAACGCCCGGAAACGACTTCACGATCCCTTTCAGTTCCAAAATCGTCTTATCCACACCAACCTCCTGTTCTGTCCCGTCTGCCGCACGTCTCACCCTGTGCGGATCACAAATCTGCTCCGCACTGCGCCATCACTTCTTTGAGCTTCTGAATATAATACTGATAGTCCGCAAGCGAAGCAGAGGGAGGAACCTGGTGATCCGCGCCAACAATATAACCGCCGCCGCGTACGACCGGAAGAATGCGTTCAAATTCCCTGTCGATCGCCTCTTTTCCTTCCTGGATACGCAGCTTGTTGAATCCGCCGATGAATTTCAGGGTCGGGAATTTCTCCCTTTCCTTCACGATATCCATACCGGCATTTACATCCATCGGAAGAAATCCGTCCACACCTGCTGCCATGAAATGCGGGATCATCAGATCGAAGTCACCGTCTGTGTCAACGAACACGTTTCCGACGCCGCGCTCCCTCATCATCGGGATCAGCCGGCGGTAGTAGTGGCCCACAAACTCATCGAACATGCTTCCCGAGATCATGGGTCCGTTCTTTCCGCTCAGGTCTTCCATGAAATAGACCACATCCGGCTGGATCATCCTGATCACCTTCATCAGCTTTGTCTGATAGATCTTCAGGATGTATTCATTCATGTCATGCAGAAGTTCCGGCTCATCATAAAATGCCAGCAGCTCTTCCTCATCGCCCATCAGTTCCCTGGGCGTCCAGAAAAATCCTTCCAGATTCAGACGGATCGGGAAGTCTCCCCGGTCATGGGCTTCCTTCAGCGGCAGATAAGCCGCTTCCAGCTGCGCATCCGAGAAATGCGCTTCCAGCTCCTTTTCACCGTGCTCCTTCAGCCGTTTCCAGTCATCCTCCGTCTCTACGACCTGCTTGTACGGGATCTCGATCTCCGAATCGATCCTTCGGATATTGTGTCGGCCGAAGATGTCCTGTTTGATCTGATGCGTTGATGTTGTCTCAAGGATCTTCTCTTCGAAACGGCGGAAAGGCAGGACAAAGTGAATCCTTCTTACCGGGTCGAACCCGAGCCAGCTTTCATAATCCATGACCCCTTCGCCCCAGGCGACGGGGAGATATTTTTCGGGATTCTCATTCTCGCCTTTTCCGACAATATCATTTGTAATGTCCTTGGCTCCGTCCGCGATATGAGCCGGCATGCCCTCGCTCTTAAACCGCTGCGTTGCCAGAACCCAGGGATAAAAGGTTTCCTCAATTGCGCCTCTGTCAGGTTTTCCAAAATCAAGCGTCAGCCGCTCTCTTTCCCGATTCGTCATAATAACTTCCTCCATTGGCGATCAACCTGAATAAAAACAGCTTTATCACAGACTATTGCCTGTACTCTTTGCAAGTATATGTAAAATTGTCTGTTTTTTACATGCATTATCAAAATAAATTTATGCAAAATCCAAACAATGTCCCTGATCCTCCTGTCCTCAAAAGAAAAAAAGCCCCCGCTGCTTCTTTGCAGCGGAAGGCTCTTTCTCAGACGATATTCTGATGAAAATTACTCAGATCTCATTCCGTTCAGTCGCTGTGACATTACATCAGCTTGCGGAACATCTCAATAACCTGCTCCTTTGTCGCTTCGCGCGGATTTCCGGGATAGCAGGCATCATTCAGGGAATCAATAGCCAGCTGGTCAAGATCTTCTTCGCGGATCTTTTCGTTCTTTTCGGGAATGCCGACATCAACAGAAAGCTGACGGACCGCGTCGATGGCCGCCTGACGGTATTCTTCCTGGCTCATGGCATCAACGCCTTCAACGCCCATGGCTCTTGCGATCTCACGGTAGCGCTCTCCGGTGTATTCCTTGTTGAATTCCATCACGATCGGCAGGAACATGGCGCATGCCACACCATGGGGCGTATCATAGTAGGCGCTCAGCGTATGCGCCATGGAGTGATCGATGCCCAGACCCACGTTTGAGAATCCCATTCCGGCAATATACTGACCGAGAGCCATGCCCTCACGGCCTTCTTTCGTGTTGGCCACAGCGCCGCGCAGGCTCTTCGCGATCAGGCGGATCGCTTCCAGATGGAACATATCAGTCATCTCCCAGGCGCCTCTTGTGGTGTAGCCTTCAATGGCATGTGTCAGGGCATCCATACCGGTAGAAGCGGTCAGTCCTTTTGGCATGGAGGACATCATCTCCGGATCGACAACTGCCACGATGGGCATGTCATGCGTATCAACGCAGACGAACTTGCGCTTCTTTTCCACATCGGTGATCACGTAGTTGATGGTCACTTCGGCAGCGGTGCCGGCAGTG
>JAGCAV010000002.1 GCA_017652545.1 Lachnospiraceae bacterium | reverse complement strand
GCGCAGGATGGCTGTTCGGCATCAATATCATCCCGGAATCTGAGATGCAGAAGCTTCGCTGCGGCGCTATGGACGGCATGATACCGTTTGCCGAAGACGACGACATGTATTACATCTACTGCCATCCGACCGATGTCCGTTATACCAGGGAAACGACCGAACAGATGAAAGAGGATCAGGATCAGTGGACGAAGCTGAACGAATGGGCACAGGAAGTTGTCCGCAAGGAGATCCTCGTGAACAATCCGGAATTAGATACGGTGACCTATTCCAATACGGGGCTGGACATTTACCTGGCCAAAATTGCTTTTGAGCCAGGTACAAAGTATGCGATCAGGACACTTCAGTACCCAGATCTGGACGCCTCCACTTTGAAGGACGATGATTATATCGATGACCTGACGGAAGATGTCTATTATGAAATGGTTACAGATGTGGAAGAGCCTGACGGAGAATACATCGTACTGGCCTTTGATGACGATGGCGTGCGCTTTGACTTCTTTAAGGATCCGGAAGCAGCCAATCTGATCCGTGAGGTCAGAACAACGGACGACGGCGAGGAGTTTGTGACCTTCTATGAGGCGCATTTCGAGGATGCGGATAAAACCGCTTCCGGAATCATGCAGGAATGGTGCGATGCGATCGCCAACGGTGAAGATGACGACTGATGGTCAAAGGATAGCCCCCAGTTCAGAACACAAATCAGTCTGATCCGGGAACGAACTGATTTTGTTGCGTTTTTGAAGAATACAACGAAATTGATGATTGGAGAGATGGTTAAGATGAAGATTAGAATCTCTATGGTGATACCTGTAATGCTTACTGCTGGCCTGCTCTGTCAGGCGCCGGCCTTCGCGGCTCCGGCTTCAGACGGACTGCTGCGCACCGCGATCCGTTATGACATCACCACGATGGATGTGGCAAAGACGACGGACAATTATATGATTCCCATGAATGTATTTGACCGTCTGTTTGAGACCAGGCTGGTGGACGGCGGTGCCAGGGAGGTCGGAAGCCTGTGTACGGACTACACGGTGAGTGAGGATGGCCTGACCTATGACTTTACCCTGCTGGATGGTGTTGTGTTTTCCAACGGCAATGCGCTGACTTCCTCCGACGTGCAGTTTACGTTTGAGCGCCTTCTGAAGGCTGGAGCGGAAAACATGGATATCCCGGAAGAAGTTGCCGGAGCCGAGGCTGTTGAGAACGGGGAAGCTGATTCCCTGGAGGGATTCCGGATCACGGATGACACGCATTTTTCCATCACGCTGAGCAAGCCGAACGCAGGTTTTATCGCGGAGCTTTCCGCGCCGGCCATGTCAATTGTGGACAGAGAAACGGTGGAAAGTGCAGGGAGCTTCGGAACAAAGCCTGAGGATACCATCGGAAGCGGACCCTATATCGTGACGGAGCGGGTCGCCAACGATCATTATACGCTGGAGTATAATCCGAAGTACCGGGGCGATGAGCCGACCGTGAAGAAGGTAATTGTCAGCGTGATTCCGGACGCGAGCACGCAGAATCTGATGTTCCAGAACGGTGAGCTGGATATGATCGATCTGCAGAATCTGGACAGTACGATCGTGGAGTCTACCTACAAGACCCTGTATGAGGAGCAGATCGTAAGCACGCCGAAGGTCGGAATGACTTACCTGACATTCAATGAGAACCAGGAATACCTGAAGGATGTCAATGTACGCAAAGCCATCAGCATGTCGATCGATGTGGACACGATCATCGCAAGCATTTACAACGGAGACGCGGTTCGTGAGCAGGGAATCATCCCGATCGGAATCTGGGGACACAACGATGAACTGGAAGGCCCTGCCTATGACCCGGACGGCGCGAAGGCTCTCCTGAAGGAAGCAGGCTACAAGGATGGGGAAGTATCCTTCGAGATTTCCGTGGACAGCTCTGCGGACGGCAACATTAAGCTGATCGCCCAGTACATCAGCCAGCAGTTGAAATCGGTTGGCATCAATGCGGCCCTCAAGAATTATGAACACGCTGCATGGCTGGACCTGCGCGGCAGCGGAAAGGTGGACTCTTTCATCGCGAACTGGGGCATGGATTACAATGACCCGGCGAACATCATGTACACTTTCTTCGGCAGTGTGAAGAACACCAAACAGAGAAGCCTGAATTATCCGGATACAGAGATCATGGACAGAGTCGCCGCGGCGAGATCGATTGTGGATGATGCCGAGCGTGAGGCGGAGTATCAGGCCCTTGAAGAGAAGATCATCGGCGAAGATCAGGCGTGGTTCTCCATGTTTGCTGT
>JAGCAV010000392.1 GCA_017652545.1 Lachnospiraceae bacterium | reverse complement strand
CCCCGGATCGTCCGGGGGCTTTTGGTATGTCCGCTTATTGTTTAAGACGCACACCCTGCCGTTGATGGATGTGCGTCACTCTTGGGGCGGTTGGTCTTTATTGTACTGTGCGGTGGAAATACCCAGGAGTGCACCCAGCAGAGCACACACCACTGCACTCGTCTTCGCGATGGCATCCGCATAGGGCCATCCCCAGATGGCGCTCAGGCCGACGTATGCGGTTGTCAGAGCCGGGATGCATACCATCACGACCCATTTGAGTACATCATAGATTCGATTCGGAAGTTTCATGCAGTTTCTCCTCCTTATGTTAAATAATCGGCATCTCCATGATCTCCTCATGGACTTTTGTAATTGTTCCGTTCCCGCCCAGCGCGTGATAGCTATTATACGCGGAGTCTATGGCGTCTTTACGGCTGACTGAGATCTTGCCGGCCTGCGTGCAGCGTTCGTACGTGTCGAGGATCTGCATCCGGAGAATATCGCGGACACCGTCCTCGATTGCCTGGTTTCTGACTTTTTCCTTCTTCAGCTGATTGCTGATCTTCTTCAAAGCGATACTCACGCCCGCAGTGACGCAGCCGAACAGTACCTCCAACCAATACTTAACCAAAAACTCCCACATATTCACCTCATCCTTCCGCTTTCATCACGCCGCCGTACTGGCCGACGATGTTCTCAGCCACGCCTTTGCTCACGTGCTGGATCGTAACTGTGTAAAGTGTTGTCTTTCCGGAGTCGATGGCGGACCAGGTATTTCTCCCGCAGATTCCGTCCGCCGTCAGCCCGTTGTCTCTCTGGAACGCCTTCACGGCTGTCTCCGTCTTAGCGCCGAACTTTCCATCGGCGCCGTAAGGCTGCAGATCATAACCCCGCTGGATCAACTTTGTCTGGAGCAGCGTCACATATTCCCCGCTGCTTCCCTTGCGAAGTGTAGGTTTATCTGTTGTTGGCACGTTCCCGCTCAGTCCTTTCGGAATCGCCCAGTGCGTCACTTTCGCGCTGAGCTTTTCTTTTTTGACCGTCCCGCTGCAGTGAATCATCATCCCGCCGCCGATATAGAAGCCGATGTGCGACATGGTCTTTTTGTCGCTCGCCTGCCAGAAGATGCAGCACAGCTGCTCCGGCAGCGTGTCCCTGGTTCCCTTCTTCTCCCAGTTAGTTGATCCGTTCCACATACTGGTCGCTCCTCCGCCGGTGAATGTGATCCCGACGCGACCTGCGATGTTCTTCACGAATCCCTGGCAGTCGTTACACAGAGTCCGCATATTGTCCGGATAATACACGCATCCGCCGCAGCTCTTTCCGCTTCCGTTCAGCGCCTGGCATCCGCTGATGATTACCTTCCGCTCTCCCTCCGGGCAGACGTCGCGGCCGGCGTAGTACTGCCGTTTATCCGGCGTGCACTTTGCGCCGACCGCGCCCCATACGTACGGCCATCCCAGGCAAGCCTCCGCCGCCTTCAGGATGATCTCCGTTTTGCTTTTCCCCTGCTCGATCAGTTTTGCTACCAGCGCATCCACATCCGAAGCTGTCTTCATCCGCTGTCACCTCCCGCCCTGATCAGCGCCGCTACATAGAATCCGATCACCGCACCGATGAAAAGCATCACCGGTATCCAGATCCAGCTGACCATCCGACCACTCCCTTCTTCCCATTCACAATTCCGTCCACTCAAAGTTGTACCCTACCTTCCACCGCTGATCATTGACATCCATCGTATACTGAAATCAAAAAGGAGTGACATCAATGGGCATCAATGGAGGAAGAAATCTCCGGGGTATCGAGGATAT
>JAGCAV010000391.1 GCA_017652545.1 Lachnospiraceae bacterium | reverse complement strand
GGTAGAGTGACGCACGGAAAGCATGCCGTTGGCCGGCGTATCGCCCGCGCCGAAGCACGGTCCGCAGAAGGCCGTCTTCACCACTGCGCCGCTTTCGATCAGGTCAGCCAGCTTTCCGTTCACAGCCAGCTGGCGATAGATCGGTGTACTCGCCGGATACACGCTCAGCGTAAATTTGTCCGTTCCGATATAACTGCCCTTCAGGATATCCGCGGCATCGCAGATGTTCTCGAAGCCGCCGCCGGCGCAGCCGGCAATGATTCCCTGGTCCACAAGCAGCTTTCCGTTGATGATCTTGTCCTGCAGGGAATAGGGCACCTTGTCGCCCAGGCTGACCTTCGCCTTCTTTTCAACATCGGCCAGCACATCCTTCAGGTTCTTCTGAACCTCATGAATCGTGTAGGTGTTGCTTGGATGGAACGGCATGGCGATCATCGGCTCTACCGTTGACAGGTCGATCTCTACACAGCCGTCATACCAGGCCATGCTTCCCGGATGTAATTCCCTGTAATCCCCGGCGCGGCCGTGGATCTCATAGAACTCTTTGATCTTTTCGTCCGTCTCCCAGATCGAGGAAAGACAGGTGGTCTCCGTGGTCATCACATCCACGCCGATCCGGAAATCAGCGCTTAAGGCTGCCACGCCCGGTCCGACAAACTCAAGGACCTTGTTGTTGACGTAGCCGCTCTCAAACACGGCGCCGATCAGGGCCAGCGCCACATCCTGCGGGCCGACGCCCCTTGCGGGCTCACCGGTCAGGTAAACAGCCACAACGCCCGGTCTGTTGATGTCATATGTCTGATTCAGGAGCTGCTTGACCAGCTCCGGACCGCCCTCACCCATGGCCATCGTTCCCAGCGCGCCGTATCGCGTATGGGAATCGGAACCCAGGATCATCCCGCCTCCGGTCGCGAGCATCTCTCTCGCGAACTGATGGATCACAGCCTGATGAGGAGGCACATAGACACCGCCGTAATGCTTCGCGCAGGAAAGGCCGAATACATGATCATCCTCATTGATGGTGCCGCCCACCGCGCACAGGGAATTATGGCAGTTGGTCAGCACATAGGGCATGGGAAACTTCTCCAGTCCCGACGCTCTGGCGGTCTGAATGATTCCCACAAACGTAATATCGTGGGAGGTCAGCTTGTCGAAACGGATGCGCAGCTTCCGGTCATCACCCGATGTGTTGTGTGAAGTCAGAATGCCGTAAGCGATCGTCTGCGCGGCTGCGGCTCCTTTATCCGCATCCATGCCTGTGCACTGCCTGACCTTCGCGGCGGCCTGCGCGTCATCCGCGATCAGTGTCTGTCCGTTCAGCAGCCAAACGCCGCTGTCATGTACTTTAACCATGTATTACCTCCTGGGTGTTGCAAGTATATTGTCACAAATATATTGTCATATGAAGCGCCTGATGCCCGCTCTATTCCTGCATAACCGTATAGAACCGGTTTCCTGCCTGCGCAAAGAGCTCCGTCGAATCATTCATCCCGTAATAGAACCACTCATCCTCTCCGGGACGCAGCAGATAGGTGTTGAATTCATCATATCCCACGATCGTCCGCGGACCTTCAGGCGTGACAGCCTGCACGGCATGGCCGTGTCCGACAAAGTAGAGCACCTGATCCAGCGTACATCCGCTCAGATCATAGACGATTCCCTCGTTTCCGTCGACCAGGGAAGCCAGGTCTGCGGCCCCTCTTCTCATGACCATCGGAACCTGATCCAGCGGGATTTCCGATTTATTGTCGCGGTCGCCCCTGACCCATACATAATCCAGATCGGAGGTGACAACCACGCCGACCTTTGCGTCCGCGTCAGCCACCGCTTCGTTCGGCAGCATAAAGATCTGTGACAGGCCGCCGCCCGCATAGACAAGGAACTTCTTCTGAAGATCCGGATTTACCGGAATCTCCACATATCTCGGATTCAGGTATTTGATGATCTTGCTTCGGACGATCTCCGGAGAGGTATCCGAAATCTGCCCGCCTACGCGCAGGAACACGATCGTCTGCTTCCTGTCTGTGGTCCTGGTCGCTGCACCCATGGAGACCGAATCTGCGGTGTTGGTATCCATGATCTCGTCCCCGTCCGCTTTGGACCAGGTTCCGTTTTCGTTCAGCACGGCCCGTCTGAGGGAAAGCAGATGTTCCGCCTTTGTCACCCCTGTGATCAGCATGCCCTGCGGCTCATAATTTTTGATGATATTCCCCTGCTCATCCAGGATGACGAGCTTGTACATCGGAAACAGGCCGCTTTCCAGCGTGGCAGCGGCAACATCGCTCTGCCTCGCCACCCCGTACACCAGGTCGTTGTTCATATAGCAGATCGGCCGGATATACTCCCCGCTCGGACAGTCGATCTCTTTTCTTTCCATCGTCTCCAGATCCAGGATCTGCAGCGTGCGGGACGAATAGACCCGCCCCTCGGAGAGCCATGCAAAGAAGCGTCCGCCCGACGCGCCGGCATGGGTCTTTTCCAGGATCCCTTCTTCAAGGACGGTTACCGAACGGTCCTGCAGGCTGATCTGATAGAGTTTTTCCTGGGTCAGGACAAAGAAACGGCTCCGGTCATTGTTCAGATAAGACAGCGCGTCCACATCCCGCTGGAGCAGGTCCCCCGTCTGGGTCGTGGCAATAAAGACACGCTCATCCACCATATCCGCGGCTGCGTCATAGAAATAGACACCGATCCCGTTGTCTCCCTCATGGTCACCCCGGTTCATATAGCCGGTAACGGTAAACCAGACATCTCCGTCCGAACGGACATGCAGGATCCGGATCCGGTGATCGCCATAGAAATCCCTGGCATCCATGTTTTCCTTCTGGGGGAAGCCAAACACCTGTGTCAGCCGGGATGTGCCGCGCTCATAGCTCCACAGTT
>JAGCAV010000390.1 GCA_017652545.1 Lachnospiraceae bacterium | reverse complement strand
TCCGCTGTAACCTTTCTCATTGTTTTCCTGTCTGTATGGATAAGAGCACAAAACAATTGCCTTTCCAATGACAAAGGAGGAAAACAATGAAAAAGAAAATCATGACAGTCGTCATTTGCGGCACAATGGCACTGATCCTTTGCGGATGCAGTATCGTGGACAGCATGTTCGTCATGCAGAAGCTGACAGGACTGCGCGATTCGAACAGAGGGCTTCCGAAAGCGGAATCGGGCACCGCCACTGACTGTGAGCCTGTGGGCGTCGTGGAATATGAACCGTATCTCGTGGAAGACTATGCCATGGAAGCATATGAACCCGCCATGGCATTTGCCTATGACTATGATGAACCTGTCTGGAATACAGAGGAATACAAAGATTACGGCGAAAACGGGTTCCTCGTAACTGCGCTCAATCCGCTCTCCACCTTCGGAGCCGATGTGAATACGGCTTCCTACAGCAACCTCAGGAGGATCCTTCTCGATACCTATGATCTGGAAGGAAGAAGCGGGCAGCTCTCATCGGTCGTGAAGATCGAGGAGATGATCAACAGCTTTTCCTACAATTATCCGAAAGCCAGAGGAAACGATCCCTTCTCCGTCACGACACGGATTGCCCCCTGTCCCTGGAATGACCAGACGAAGCTTCTCCTTGTCGGTCTGAAAGCCAAGGAGGTGGAAGCGGCGCAAAACAGGCCTGATTCCAACCTTGTTTTCCTGATCGATGTGTCCGGGTCCATGGAAGGATCCGACCGGCTCGACCTGATCAAAAGGGCCTTCCGCATGCTTGTTGAAAATCTGAACGACGACGACCGGGTATCCGTTGTGACCTACTGTGATCACGATGAGATCGTTCTTGACGGCGTACGCGGATCGGAAAAGGACCGGATCATGCTGGCCATAGAAGGCCTGTGGGCTTCCGGCGGTACCAATGGCAGCGATGGCATCAACCGGGCTTACGAGCTTGCTGAAAAGTACTATATCAAGGGCGGCAATAACCGGATTCTCCTCGCCACCGACGGCGATCTGAACATAGGCCTTACGGACGAGGCTTCTCTGGCTTCCCTTGCCAGAGAAAAGGCCCGCTCCGGCGTCTACCTGTCCTGTCTGGGTGTCGGTTCCGGCAACTACAGTGATACGAACATGGAAGCCCTCAGCATGAACGGAAACGGCAGCTATCACTACCTTGACTCCATTACCGAAGCGAGGAAGGTCCTGGTAGAGGAAGCGGGCAGCACCCTGTTCACAGTCGCGAAAGACACAAAGATCCAGGTCGACTTTAATCCCGCAAAAGTGAAAGGCTACCGCCTGATCGGATATGAGAAACGCGTTATGGCAGCTGAAAACTTCGCGGATGACACAAAGGACGGCGGCGAGATCGGAAGCGGACATACCGTCACGGCTCTTTACGAGATCGTTCCTTCCGATTCCGATTTTGAACTGCCGGCAGCCGAGTCAAAGTACACCTCCGGCACAGATGATCCGGCCGCTAAGCAGCCGTATTCCGATGAATGGGCAACCGTTCATATCCGCTATAAGGAGCCCGAGGGCAGCGAAAAGAGCATTCTGATGGATACCATTGTGGATGATGCGTGTGTCGAGGATGAGATGGATGAGAACATGTCCTGGGCTGCAGGCGTCGCGCAGGTCGGCATGGTCCTGCAGGGTTCGGAATATGCCGGGACAACGGATCTTACCGAAGTCAGGAACCGGCTGCGTCCGCTGGCTGCGGGAGATGATTATAAAGAAGAGTTCATTTACCTGATCGGGAGAATCGAATAGGGTGCTTTTCGTGAGTTTTGGTTGGATTCCCGAACGGCATGGATTATAAAGTGATGATCGCAGAGCGGGTGTGATATTCGTCGCTCGAACGGCGTCCACTCCGGCGAGCTCTCAGCCAACTGCAACTAAGGGACTGGGGTATTCGCGCAT
>JAGCAV010000389.1 GCA_017652545.1 Lachnospiraceae bacterium | reverse complement strand
GATCATGGCGGCCCTGGCACCGTAAATGCCCGCGTCCGGTCCCTGGGCACGCCTAAGACCGAACTCCATCACCCCGTCTCCCTCGGCCGCATATACGACACGGGCGGACTTGGTCGCGATCAGGCTCTGGTGATTGATGATGGTCAGGATCGCCGTCTCCACCAGCTGTGCCTCCATGATCGGGGCAATGACCTTCAGAAGCGGTTCGCGCGGGAAAACCACCGTTCCCTCCGGGATCGCGTAGATGTCACCGCTGAACCTGAAATCCGCCAGGTAATCCAGGAATGGCTCATTGAAGATTCCCAGGCTTCTGAGATAGACGATATCTTCCGGCGAAAACCGCAGGTTTTTGATGTAATCGATCACCTGGTCCAGTCCGGCCACGATCGAATAACCGCCATCAGAAGGATTCCGGCGGTAAAACATGTCGAAGACCACTCTCTCCTGCTTTCCGCTTTCAAAATAGCCCTGCATCATTGTCAGTTCGTACAGGTCAGTCATCAGCGACAGATTCATGGTACTCATAGTGAATTCCTTTCTGCAAGTCAGAGCATCTTTGAAAACGCGTTGCGGATGATTCGAAGGAAGACATTGGCTTCGGCAACAGGCCAGAGCGTGATGCTGCGGTCGATCTGTTCCTGAATGCGCATGCCCGCATCGGTCCCGGAAAGCAGCGACAGAATCATCAGGAGGAACCATATTACGAAAATACCCTCCACGGCTCCGCAGAGCAGGCCGCCGATCCGGTCGACCGCCCCGAGGACGGGGAGTCTGGAGAAGAGATGCAGGGAGCCGATGATCAGTCTTACGATCAGGAAAACGATCACCATGGTCGCGGCAAAGGCCAATATGTTCATGATCAGATTGGAAATGAAGCGCACCAGATACTGGGCAAAGTCATAAGCTTCCAGCTTCCGGTATCCCTCGCTGTTGTTGTAGCTTTCCATCATTTTCTGCAGGAAATCGGGAATCGGAAGAGAACGGATCAGCGTCGTCTGCTGTGTCCGGGACAGGTCCGCCAGGGAAACGTTTTCAGGCAGAAGCTTTTCGACCTGCGCGTTCACCAGGTCCTGGCATCTGTCGTTCACAAAGGAATAGACCGGTGTCTGCTCTTTCAGGATCACCGTCACCTGGGGCAGCAGAAAATTGACCAGTGCACAGGAGATCAGAATTGACAGGATACCGGCGATCTTTCTGACCAGTCCCTTTTTCAGCCCGAGAAAGGCAAACAATATGATAATCGCCAGGACGATGATCCCCATCACACTCATAATATACCCCTGTTCAGTACACCCTGATCTGGTCAATGCTGTCGGACGAGATCACCAGATAGTTTCTCAGCCCGCTGATATTCGTAAAATACTTCACCGGCTTTTCATAGGCTGTCGATACCTTCTGCCTTCCGGAAGTCCGGTATACATAGATCGTGCCGGAATCATACAGGAGAATCTCCGAATCCTCCATCTGCACATCCGCGTATTCAAAGTTCAGGTCCGTTTCCATGGTGCTCCTGCCCCTGTAGTTATACACGGTCATATGGTATTTGACATCCGATCTTCCGCTCCTGAAGACAAATCCGATGCTCCTCCTGTCATGAAATTCACTCACGATCTCATCGGTCAGGGTAAGCCGGGACACTTCTTCCATATTTTTGCCTGATGAAAAGGCAATGTAACCGTCATTTGCCACGGCCACAGGACCGGATCCGGAGAAGAACACATCCGGGAAGATCACACCCGGATACTCCCGCAGAGCCAGCAGGTGGCTCTCGTCCGAATCATCCGGAGATGAGAAATCATACAGGGCTACCTTGCCCACCAGTTCTCCCTTCGCTTCCCCAAGATAGGAGACGAGGAGCTGCCTGGCATTGGACGAGAGCGCGATGTCCATCGGATACCCGGAATCCGTCTGCGTAGCCTTTACGGAAGCGATCTGCTCTCCGGCAGCATTCCTCAGGTCGATCCAGGTGGTATTGTCTGTATCATTGAGCACCAGGGCCACCACACCGTTGGATGCGGCCCTGATCTTCATGATGGGAAGCGATGTGGTAAAGGATCCGAGCACGCCTTTCGAATTGATCACATAAACCTGATTTCCCTGCTGTTCCGCGATGGCCATGACACCGCCGCTCACATCCGCAACCGGTGTCTGCATCGTATAGGCTGTGCTCCAGAGCGCTTCGTTCTTCAGGTTGACGCAGAAAAGACCGTCGTGTCCGTATTTGATCAGTTTTCCGGAAAGCATCCGGTACTGGGTTCCCTCTGTATCATGCAGCTCATATTCTTTCCGGATGCGGTAGCTGTCAAAGGTATGCGTGCGGTTATAGAACCAGTACGCAAGCGCAGCAAGAACAGCCGCCCCCAGAAGGGTCAGCAGCAGATATCTCGTGACCGGGTCACGGCCGTCTTCCCTTTCAGGGAAGAATATGTTTTTCAGTGTCTGTAAAAAACCTGCCATCTTTTACTGCCTGCTGTTCGCTATATCTGTGTCCGCCCCTCAAAGGCCCGGAGCAAAGTGACTTCATCGATGTATTCCAGGTCACCGCCTACAGGAATTCCGCTCGCGATACGGCTGAGCCTGATCCCCGCCGGCTTCAGGAGCCTGGAAATGTACATGGCTGTCGCCTCTCCCTCCAGGGATGAGCCCGTTGCAATAATCACTTCGTCCACATCTCCCTCCAGGCGCTTAAGCAGCTCCTTCAGTCTGATGTCCGACGGTCCGATGCCCAGCTGGGGCGAGATCGCGCCCTGCAGCACATGATACACGCCGTCGTATTTGCCGGTCTTTTCATAGGCAGCCAGATCCCTGGATGTCTCCACCACCATGATCATCCGCTGGTTGCGGGCCGGATTGCTGCAGATGGGGCACAGTTCCTGGTCCGTGATCGTACAGCACTGCCTGCAGAAACAGATCCTGCTCTTTGCGTTGGTAATGGATTCTGCCAGCGCGTCTACCTGCTGCTGCGGCATGCTCACAATGTGAAATGCCAGTCTCTGGGCTGTTTTCGGTCCCACGCCCGGCAGCGCCGACAGCTGGTCGATCAGGCGCGAAAGCTCTTTTCCGTAATAATTCATTTTCCAGTATCTCTCAGGGTTGCGTCAGAAATCAGAAAATCAGAAACCAAAACCGCCCAGTCCGCCTGTCAGCCTTGACATGGAGCTGGCTGCCGCCTCTTCTGCCTTGCGCAGCGCTTCGTTGACCGCCGCCATGATCAGGTCCTCAAGCATCTCCACATCATCCGGATCGACTGCTTCCGGATCCAGTTTTACACCGGTGATCTCCTTTTTCCCGGAAACGGTGATCTCCACAGCACCGCCGCCGGCAGTGGCCTTGAATTCCTTCTCCTCGAGCGCCTTCTGCTGCTCCTCCATCTGCTTCTGCATCTTCTGGGCCTGCTTCATCAGATTGTTCATGTTTCCGGGCATTCCTCCCGGAAAACCGCCTCTCTTCGCCATACCTCTTTCTCCTCGTCTTTTCATGAGTGTGGAGAGTGAAGAGTGAAGAGTGGAGTTATCTCATCTTCATCTCCACTCTGAACTCTCTTAACGCCACTCTCTTTTAATCTCAACTCTCAAAACTCAACACTCTGTAAATCTCAACTCTCAACTCTCAAAACTCCAACTCAGTCTGTATCCGGCACAATTTCGATGGGCAGATGCACCCTCTTCTGTGCCATCTTCCGGATGTCCGTCAGGACGCTTCCTTCCTTGAAATTCTCCTGTGCCTCATCCAGGATCCTTACATGGATGCGCTTTCCGATGCGCTCTCCGATCAGATCTTCCAGAAGCGTTTCCGCGTCCCGGTCCTTACAGAACCCGGCGCCTAAAACGCCCCGGCAGATCACATACAGCACATCTTCCGCGGGATCCGCTGCGTCAAATTTACGCTCAGCCTTCTTGAGTGTCCCTTTCAGCGTCGGGCTGTCGATCATCTCCGTAATGACGCTCCACTCCTCATCGATCCTCTGCAGGTCAGACGGTACCGCCTTGTGATATACTCTCGGACCCGGCTGCCCTCCTGCTCTCACTCCTCCGTCCGCCGATACCCCCGGAAGGGTATTTCCGCTGCCGGCCAGGCTGCTCCTGACCCCTGCGCCGGAGGGATCCTGCGGATTGCCCTGCGCGCCGCCCGGTGCCGGGACCACACCGTTTTCAATGATCCGCTCCAGGCTGCGGATCCTGGCTGCAAGAGACGCGACATCCGTCTGCATGGCCGGGCGGCACAGCCTGATCAGCGCTACCTCAAGCATGGTCCTTTTGGCAGTCGCAAAGCGAAGCTGACCGGAAAGATCCGAAAGGATCCGGATAAACCGCACCAGTTCCTGCGGCGGGCACAGCTGTGCCTCTTCCTCAAGCGGGGCGATCATCTCCGCGGGCATATCCAGGATCCGGTCCGCATCATCCGTTGTCCGGATCAGCAGCAGATCCCGCAGGTGTTCCGTCAGGTCTGTCACCAGCTGCAGGATATCCCG
>JAGCAV010000037.1 GCA_017652545.1 Lachnospiraceae bacterium | reverse complement strand
TAAAGCCGGTTGATCGTTGAAAGAACACCCCAGCTGACCGCCATGCCGATCAGGCCTCCCAACAGGGAGAGGATGACGGATTCAATCAGAAACTGCAGGATGATGTCTCCCTTCAGGGCGCCGATCGCCTTGCGGATACCGATCTCCCGCGTGCGCTCCGTGACAGAGACAAGCATGATATTCATGATGCCGATCCCTCCGACAAGAAGAGATATTCCCGCGATGGCACCCAGCAGAAGACTGAGGGTATCCATGACACGGTCGATGATATCCATTACATCGGTGAGGTTGACGACCGAGTAGCGGTCTTCATCCCCGAATTTATCCCGAAGCACGTTCTTAAGCACACGTTCGGCATCTTCCAGCCTGTCGATATCGGATGCCGACACATAGAATGAGGAAATGGCGGTGTTGGAGAACAGACGCTGGGCAGTCGTGAAAGGAATATAGACACTGTCGTTCAGACTCCCCATCAAGGTCTCCTGAGCCTCCTCAAGGAGCCCTGCAACACGAAAGCTCTTTCCGGAAAGCCTGAATGTCTTTCCGATCACGTCCCTGGTGCCGAAAAGCTCATCAGCGACAGACTGGCCGATAATGGCTACATTCAGACGGTAATCCAGGTCGTTTTGTGTAATGTTCCGTCCTGCCTCCAGGTCGATTCCCTGCAGGTCTTTGTAGCGCTCCGTTATGCCTGTTACTGAAACATCCTTATGATTGGTGTCTTTTACGGCGTTTCCGTTTCCGCTTATCACCGGTGAAACATATTTGATGCCGTCTTTTCCTTCCAGGGAGCGGATCTCATGAAGGGTAAGCCGCTTGTTTCCGCCCCGGACCGAGACGACGAGCTGATTGCCGCCCAGCTGATCAAGCTGATCCGTAACGGAATCGGAAGCCCCCTGCACAAGAGAGATCAGCAGCGTGACTGCCATCACACCGATGATGATCCCCAGCATGGTCAGGAAAGAACGCAGCTTGTTGGAGAGCACAGCCGAGACTGCCATTTTCCAGGACATGGTCAGTTTCATGATAAAGGACCTCCGTATATGCTGTCAGAGATGATCTTTCCGTCGCAGAGCTGTATCCGTCTCGGAGCCATTGCGGCAATTTCTCTGTCATGAGTGATCAGGACCAGCGTGTTTCCGGCTGCGTGGAGAGAGCACAGGAGCCGCATGATCTCCGCGGTCGATTTCGAATCCAGATTGCCGGTGGGTTCGTCAGCCAGGATCAGGCTGGGACGTGTCACCAGAGCACGGGCGACGGCGACACGCTGCTGCTGACCCCCGGAGAGCTGGTTGGGCCTGTGACCGGCGCGGTTCTCAAGCCCGACCCGCCTCAGCGCCTGCGTCACACGTTTTTTCCGTTCGGAAGACCGGATGCCCGCGTAGATCAGGGGGAGTTCCACATTTTCAAATGCCGTCAGTTTCGGCAGCAGGTTGAACTGCTGAAAGATGAAACCGATCTTGCGGTTGCGCATAACGCTCTGGTCATGCTCAGACAGATCAGACACGTCGGTGCCGTCTATGACGTAGGTTCCCTCATCAGCCGTGTCAAGGCAGCCTATGATATTCATCAATGTGGATTTTCCGCTTCCGGAAGCCCCGATGATCGCGACAAATTCCCGGTCCCGAATGGTCAGGGAAACGCCGTCCAGCGCATGGACAGGCTCATCTCCGAGCTCATAGGTTTTGCGGATATCGGTCAAACGGATCATGTCAGCCCCCACTTCCTGTACCGCTGCGCCGGGATGCACGCATCATGTTGATCATGTCTTCCATCCGGGTCGTACCGATCACGAGAACAGTCTCACCTTCCGACAGCCCGGCAGTCACCTGCGCCTGCGTATGATTAACAAGACCGAGCACGACCTCCCGGTCTTCGCTCAGTGAAAGGTCATCTCCTGTCAGGACTGTGACGACCTTCTTTTCGTCTTTGGTCTGTACGGCATCCACAGGGATCACCAGCGCATCCGGTATTTCCTCCGTTATAATAACGGCAGTGCCGGACATGCCGCTCTTGAACTCGGGTCTTCCCTCCAGGTCGATGCTGACCGTATAGGTCGCAACACCGTTCACGTTCTGGCCGAGTGAGGATATTCTGGATACCGTTCCGGTATATTCCCTGTCATCAAACGCGT
>JAGCAV010000388.1 GCA_017652545.1 Lachnospiraceae bacterium | reverse complement strand
GATAAGTATCCCGGAGCAGAAGAAGGTCTGGCAGGGTTTGGCACGGATGACGCACCGGAAGCCGCGCAGCTGTTCGGCGCCAACTATGTCAATGTGGAGCACCGCTTCTTCGGAGAGTCCAGACCGGAGGACATGAGCAACACGGATACCCGTTACTGGGAATATCACACGGCGGAAAATGCCGCGAATGACTATCACCGGATCTACCTGGCGCTGGCGCCCGTACTGGGCGATGACTGGATCGCTACCGGTACCAGCCGGGGCGGACAGATGACAAATGTATACGCATACTATTACCCTGAGGACATGCTCGTTTATATTCCCTACGTCGCGCCCTGTTCTGAAGGCTGGGAGGATCCAAGGTTCTATGAGTTTGTGTACACGAAAATCGGGGATGACGCCTTTGGACCGGAGGAAGCGGCACAGATGCGGGACCTGCTCACAGCCTTCCAGGTCGACTTGCTGAAATACAAGGAAATACTGCTCCCCGGCTATGAGATGTTCGCCCTGCAGCAGCTTGGCTGTGAATTCCAGGAGGGCGCTGCGATCGATCAGATCTATGATGTGAATGTTCTGGAATCTGTCGTCCAGTTCTGGCAGTATCAGATGATGGACTTTGATACGTTCCGCGAGGTACTGGAGATGCCGGAGACAAGTCCGGAGGAACAGCAGGCGAAGATGCAGGCTGAGTTCAGCCTGATGCTGCAGCTTCAGACGCCGATGGACTGGTCTGTCAATTTCTTCGCATGGCCTTATTACGTCAATGCCGCGACGACCTACGGCCAGTATCATTACGACTTCTCCTATCTGCGGGAAGCACTGAAGGAAGCAGGCGTGGAGGATACCCTTTCCGTGACTGAGGAGATGGAGGGTGATCTGCCCTGGTCGCTTGTGTTTACTGAGGAGCAGAGGGCGGCCTTCACATATGATGGTGCCTTTGCCGAGGCGCTGGCAGCTTCCGTGGACACAACCCCGGCGAAAATCCTGATGGTATTCGGAGCGACAGATCCCTGGTTCTCCCTGCGGATCCCTGAAACGGACAATCCGAATGTGGCGGTCTTTGTCCATCCGACAGCACCGCACAGTGCCAGGATCTCAGCTTTGCCTGAGGACATGAGAAATGAGGCATTCGACTTCCTGGGCGGCGTGCTTTGAGCCGTATGAATGGCAGACAACAGGGGCAGAAGGAAAACATCCTTCTGCCCCTTATTTCATTCTTATTATTTACAGAAGCGGCGCGACCAGACGAAGGATCAGATCCAGGAGCTTTCTTCCCGCCTCCGGTGCCATATACTCCTGCGTGACTTCCCGGGACTGGGCCATCATGCTTTCAAAATCTTTCCGGATATCGCCTGTGATATTGCAGCCGCAGAAAAGGCATCCGTTTTCGAAATGATGGTACAGGCTCCGGTAGTCCAGGTTGATGGTGCCGCAGGTCGCGACCCAGTCGTCCGCTATGCTCATCTTACAGTGACAGAAGCCCGGTGTGAACTCATAGATCCGCACACCGTTCCTTACCAGGCTGTGATAATAGGATCTGGTGATGGAGTAAACCATTTTCTTGTCCGGTATTCCGGGCGTGATCACCCGCACATCCACGCCTCTTTTGGAGGCCAGTCCGAGCGCGTGGATCATTTCGTCCGTCAGGATCAGGTAAGGCGTGACAAACCATACATAGTCTTTGGCATACTCGGCTATGGAAATATACACATTTTCTCCGACCTGCTCGCCGTCTATGGGGCTGTCCGCATAGGGGATGACAAAGCCTTCCTCCTGAGCCTGGTATGGCACATCCGGCAGATACTGCTCAAAATCCGTATCATTTTCATCATCGCCCTTGATGGCATTCCACATTTCCAGGAATGTGACGGTCAGGCTTTTCACCGCGTCTCCGGTCAGCCTGACACCGGTATCTTTCCAGAACCCGTAGGGCTCGGTCACATGGAAATATTCATTTGCCATGTTGTAGCCGCCGGTAAAGCCGACCTTTCCGTCGATGACCGTGATCTTCCGGTGATCCCGGTGATTGAGGAAAATATTCAGGCCCGGCGTAAACGGATTGAAGACTCTGCATCGGATTCCCTTTGATTCCATCAGCTTCACAAAATCGTTGTTGATAAAGCCGATGCTTCCCATATCGTCGTAAAAGACCCGGACATCCACGCCGGCGCGGGCCCGCTCAACCAGGACCCTTTCCACTTTGGCCCAGCTTCCGGCATTTTCAATGGCATGATATTCCATGAAAATGAACTTTTCCGCCTTCCGAAGTTCCCGGATCTGAGCCTCCAGTCCCACCGCAGCATCATCATAATATTCAACGTCCGTGTTCCGGTAGGTCGGGTAATGGGCAGTCTTATTGAGATAGCCTGCGATATTGGCCGCCCGCCTGTCCTGCTTTTCCAGCTCGCCCTGCACATCCCTGTTTTCGGGAAGCATAGGGAACAATATCCTGTCGACCTCCTCGTAGCGTTCCCGCATCTTCTTTGTGGAATGGCTCTGTCCGATCAGGATATAGAGCGTGGTGCCGAGGATCGGT
>JAGCAV010000387.1 GCA_017652545.1 Lachnospiraceae bacterium | reverse complement strand
TCAAACAGATGAAGACGGATGTGGACGTGCTGTCCATGACCGCCACCCCGATTCCGAGGACGCTGCACATGAGCCTGATCGGCATCCGGGACATGAGTGTGCTGGAGGAGCCGCCGCTGGACCGGCAGCCGATCCAGACCTTTGTGATGGAGTACAATGAAGAGCTGGTGCGGGAAGCCATCAGCCGGGAGCTGGCACGTGGCGGCCAGGTGTATTATGTCTACAACCGGGTGAATACCATTATGGACATGGCGGACCGGGTTGCCCGGATCGTGCCGCAGGCACGCGTGGCTTTCGCCCACGGACAGATGAGTGAGCGCGAGCTGGAACAGATCATGTATGAGTTCATCAACGGCGATGTGGATGTGCTGGTCTCCACCACCATTATCGAGACCGGCCTGGACATTCCCAACGCGAACACCATGATCGTGCATGACGCGGATGCCATGGGACTGTCCCAGCTCTATCAGCTGCGGGGACGCATCGGCCGCTCAAGCCGGACCGCCTACGCCTTTCTGATGTACAGGCGTGACAAGATGCTGAGGGAGGTGGCGGAAAAGCGCCTTTCCGCGATCCGGGAGTTTACGGAACTGGGCAGCGGGATCAAGATCGCCATGCGCGACCTGGAGATCCGCGGCGCCGGAAATCTGCTGGGCAGTGAGCAGCACGGCCATCTGGAAGCCGTGGGTTATGATCTGTACTGCAAGCTTCTGAATGAGTCCGTCAGGGAGCTGAAGGGAGAGAAAAAGCCGCAGGAGGAATTCGAAACTTCCCTGGAGATCGATCTGGACGCCTATATTCCGGAGACATACATCCGCAATGAGAATCAGAAACTGGATATCTACAAGCGGATCGCGGCCATTTCCGGGCAGGAAGAGTGCGACGACATGCTGGAGGAACTGCTGGACCGTTTCGGAGAACCCCCGAAGACGGTTCAGAACCTGCTGAAGGTCTCGCTTCTGCGCGCTTTCGCTCATGACTGCTATGTCACCGATGTGGCCCAGAAAGGGGAGGAGCTGCGCTTTGTGCTTTACGAGCGTTCGCCTGTCGACGTGTCAAAGATCGAAGACTTTGTCAGAAGCTACCGGGGCCGGATGGCCTTCAGGATCGACAGGCAGCCCTGCTTTATCTATATGGGATCGAGAAATGTCCCGGCTGCGGGGGAGGATATCCTCAGGCTGATCCGGGAAATTCTGGAGCAGATCCGGGAAAAACTGCTGTAAATGTCGGATATCCTTTACTTGACGATGATTCTTCACAGTGATAGAATTTACTGGATTAACGCAGTAGAGAGAAGAGATCATCAGCGCCGGCCGGATCGGCATCTGACTGCTGCAGGGACAATAAGGAGGAGTTAGCTTATGGAAAAGAAAAACATTGACTGGTCGAGCCTGGGTTTCGGATATGTCAAAACGGACAAAAGGTTTGTCGCGAACTATACGAAAGGTGCCTGGGATGAAGGCTGCCTGACGGATGACGAAACAGTGGTCATGAATGAGTGCGCCGGTGTTCTGCAGTATGCGCAGACCTGTTTTGAAGGCCTGAAGGCCTATACGACCGAGAAGGGACAGATCGTCTGCTTCCGGCCGGACCTGAACGCATCCCGTATGGCGGATTCCTGCAGACGGCTGAAGATGCCGGTTTTCCCGGAAGAGCGTTTTATTCAGGCAGTTGTCGATGTGGTGAAAGCCAATGCAGCCTATGTGCCGCCCTACGGATCAGGCGCGACACTGTATATCCGTCCCTATGAATTCGGCATCAATCCGGTCATCGGCGTGAAGCCGGCAGATGACTATCAGTTCAGAATGTTCTGCACACCGGTCGGCCCGTACTTCAAGGGCGGCGCAAAACCGATCACCATCCGTGTTTCGGATCTGGACCGCGCTGCGCCCAGAGGAACCGGACACATCAAAGCCGGCCTGAACTATGCCATGAGCCTTTACAACATCGTGGACGCCCATGAGCAGGGCTTTGATGAGAACATGTATCTCGATCCGGGCACACGTACGAAAGTCGAGGAGACCGGCGGCGCCAATTTCCTGTTCGTCACAAAGGACGGGAAGGTCGTCACGCCGAAGTCATCCAGCATTCTTCCGTCCATTACCAGACGGTCTCTGGTCTATGTCGCGAAGGAATATCTCGGACTCGAGGCCGAGGAGAGGGAGATCACCCTGGAAGAAGTGAAGGATTTCGCAGAGTGCGGCCTTTGCGGCACCGCGGCAGTCATTTCTCCGGTCGGCAAGGTCGTTGATCACGGGAAAGAGATCTGCTTCCCCAGCGGCATGGAGGAGATGGGACCGATCACAAAGAAACTGTATGATACGCTGACCGGCATCCAGATGGGCCGTATTGAGGCACCTGAGGGATGGATCAGAGTGATCGAGTAAAACAGGAACGGTTTGAAACCGAATAAGGAGCCAGTGTGAGCCCGGGGACGGCTTGGCGGCCCGCGCTTGCGCGGCCGGCAGGACCGCCGCGCGGCTCCTTTTTTTTCATCGTATATAAACGCTCCGCGAGGAAGCCGGGTACCGCTTACAGACTTTATGATAAACGAGGTGACAGACAGATATGGCATACGAAGCTTTTAAGGATGAAAGCCTGGGATTTGCGACACGCGCGCTGCACGCAGGGTATGACCCGGCACAGCACGGGGGATCCAAGGCAGTTCCGATTTATCAGACAGCAGCATTTCAACTTGGAGATTATGACAGATGTATCCGCCTGTTTGAGGGATCGGACAACGGTCCTTCCTACGCGCGGTTCGTCAACCCGACCAACCAGGCGCTGGAGGCGAGGATGGCATCGCTGGAAGGCGGAAACGCCGCGCTGGGGCTGGCCTCGGGCATGGCAGCCATCTCCAATACACTCATGAACCTGGCCTGCGCGGGAGATGAGATCATCGCGAATAAGACACTGTACAGCGGGTCCACTGTCGTCCTTTCCGATATCCTCGCTGATTACGGCATTGCCGGCAGGTTTGTGGATGACCCGGATGATATCGGCGCATATGAAGCGCTGATCACGGAGAAGACCAGGGCAGTCTATGTGGAGAGCATGGGAAATCCCCTGGTCAACCTGGTCGATCTTGAGGCCCTGTGCAAAATGGCTCACGCCTACGGCGTGCCGGTGGTGGTGGACAATACCGTTCCGACGCCCTATCTGCTGCGTCCCTTTGAGTATGGCGCGGATATTGTGGTCTATTCCGCCACCAAATATCTTGGCGGCCACGGAAACCTGATCGGCGGGATCGTGGTGGAAAAGGGCGGATTTGACTGGCTTAACGGCCGTTTCCCGCAGTTTGAGAAATTCTATGAAGCGACAAGGGAAGCAGTCGGGGAAGAAACACTGAAAAGGGAGATGTTCACAAGACGGCTCAGGGCCCGCTTCCTGATGGATATGGGTGCCCATATGACACCGATCACG
>JAGCAV010000386.1 GCA_017652545.1 Lachnospiraceae bacterium | reverse complement strand
TGTTCGGTTGATGTTACCGGACAGGCATGCGTGTATAAACTGAGGCAGCAGAAGCGGGGTGTGAATTCGTAAGCGAGAACATGCGCAGGAACCGAAGAGTGAGATATCGATCTACGCAGACTTGGCGGCCGAAGTAAGAGCGTATCGTTCGGCGAATGCTTCGGCCGCCTAGTCGAAGTTGATTGATAGCTCGCCGGAGTGGGCGCCGTTCGAGCGTCGAATATCACACCCGCTCTGCATTCACCTTTACATCACGCGTGCCAGCGCGGAAATCCAACCAAAACTCGCGAATAGAATCAGCGGAAAAACCGCCTGACCCCGTTGAACAAAGCCTGTCGGATCATGTCCGCCAGGATCCCGGCGGCCATGAAAACGACCACATTGGCAGCCGTGACCAGCAGGATGGAGACAAGGGGACCGGTCCCGTACGGGGCGAACAGCTTATCGGTCAGCTTCCAGACGGCCGGCTGCGTATTGACAAGGTAGATCGCAAAGGAACAGGACGCCGCGAGGCGGAGAGGACGGTGAAGCTTTTCGGGGACACGGATCCCTGAAAACCAGACCAGGTGAAGCAGCGCGGCCAGTGTGACGGTAAAGGATGTATAGCTCATCCAGGTGGTGCGTTTCACTTCCGTATCGAAAACAGAATAATGCCATCCGTTTAACAGCCAGATCCATGCGAACAGGGCACAGGCCAGAATGCCTGCCAGGCAGATCAGGGCTGTTTTTTTATGCCCTGCGCGGGAAAGATCCGCCCTGTCTTTCTCTGCAGCCATGGCGGCTTCATGGTCTGTCCGGATCTTTTTGACTGCGCCGCCTGCCAGGTAAAGAAGTGCCAGCCAGAAGGTGGAGTAACCCTCCCGCAGGGCGAACCGCTCCATGGGAGAGGCGTAGGCGGCAAAAGCCACAAGGAAAATGATCAGGAAACGCCGCAGATACTTTACATCCAGTCTGCTCAGAGCGGCGTTGAGCACGGGCATAAGCAGGAAGAGTCCGGTGTATGCCGAGAAATACCAGTACTGCCCTGTGGTCACGGGAAGAAAACCCTTCAGAATATCCGTTACGGTTATGGTTCCGGGCATGACAAAATAAATGATCACGGACGGAAGGACCGCATAAAAAACGACCTGCAGCCAGAGCTCCAGATAGGAAAACACGCGGCGGCGGAAAGACCTGGGCGGATCATCGTTATAACCGACATAGCCGCTGATCAGACCGAACAGATTGACTGCGCAGTATGCCCAGATCTCCATTCCGGCACAGAGCATATACTGGTGAGATCCAAAGGCGGCTGCCCCCAGGATTCCCCCGTGTCCGAGCGTATGAAGGACGACCACATACGCAAACGCCAGGAGGCGAAGCAGGTCGATCCCGCTGTTGTATGTTTTTAAGGTATCTTTTGTTACTGTATTTTTCATCATGGATATTAGGATAGCATATCGAAAAATGGCACGCAATGCCAATGATGAGGCCTGAGACAGAATCTCCGGCCTGAAGAAGTTGTCGGATGGATGACAGAATTGAATATAAAAAATACACAATTAGTTAAACAATAGGGTTATTCAAAAAGTATCGTCAAAAAACAAAAGAATAATAGAATTAATGGTTGACAATACAGGATTACAGTGCTAATATACAGTCACCAACCAGATATCAATATCGTCAGACAGGAGGGTGCTGACGATAAGAAAAGAAGCGGAAAGGACAGTTGATTTGATATCTGGAATACTTATGAAAGGGAGGTCGGACCTTTGGACACAGAAATCTTAGTCTGTCAATTGAATAGAGTGGAAGAGCCGGCATCCTGCGGCAAGAAATAACATCCGCTTTCGTAAAGTAACGTATTTAACGTAGAATAAATCGGAGCCTGGGAACGAAAGAAGAGATGTGCCGATCTTCCCATAATTGACAGCGAAAAAAACGAAGATCATACGACATGTCAGAGGCCACCGTGTAAAGGAACGGGGCATACAAAAGACAGACCGAATTGATCAGGGCAAACATAGGAAACCTCACACACTGATGCGGAAGCTGATTGTAGAGCACAATAGACTACGCCGCCGGGTAAGATGTGAGTGAAAGTGCCTCAGGGCATTTA
>JAGCAV010000036.1 GCA_017652545.1 Lachnospiraceae bacterium | reverse complement strand
GGTCGAAGTAATCCTCATCATAGCGGACCCCGCTCCCGGTAATGGCATTGTCCGAGAAGTTGCGCAGGTCAAAATAAACCTGGCTGACGCGTGTCGTCACCTGCGCTCCACCGACCGTGACAGGCTCCTCTCCGACCTCCATCACGGTTCCTTCCTCTCCGGTTCCCGTTACGGGAACGACCATACCGTCATTGGCGCGGTAAAAATCGCGGTCCGGATTGGGAACATCGACAGGATCCTCGGTGTAATCCAGGTCCTGCAGTACCAGCCCGTCCGGATCCGCTCCCTGCACGCAGGAGGCAAACGCCAGCACTGAAATAATCAAAAATACAATGATCTTACCCATTTTTCTCATAATTCATTCCCATAACAAAAATGCCTGAAGAAACAGTCCGTTCCCTCAGGCATAAACAACAGCCGGTCAACCCTTCATACCCGTCATCGCGATACCCTTGATGAACTGCTTCTGGAATATGATAAAGACGATCGAAGTCGGTATCATGATCAGCGCAGAAGCCGCCATGGTCGCCGACAGATCCGTCTGGTGCTGTGAGTTGAAAAAGGACAGCGCCAGGGGAAGTGTCTGGTTCTTTGTCGACGACAGGTAAAGCAGCGGATTGAGGTAGTCATTCCAGATCTCCAGGAACGTGAAGATCGCCAGCGAACCGATCGCCGGACGAATCTGCGGAAGAACGATGTGGATGTAGACCTGGAAATGGCCTGCGCCGTCGATCCTTGCACTCTCCAGCAGCTCCCTGGGGATCTCATCACAGTACTGCTTACACAGATAGACGCCGAAGGCACTGACAATGGCAGGTATGATCAGCGCCAGCAGATTGTCATAAAGACCGATCCGGTCGATCACGATGAATTTGGTGATCATGGTGACCTGCGCCGGCACCATCATCGTGAAGATCAGCATCATAAAGAGAAACTTCCTGCCGCGGAACTCGAACCTGGAGAACAGAAAACCGAGGATCGTGCTCGTAAAGAGGATGATCAGCGTATCCGACACCGTGATGATCAGCGAATTTCGCAGCCAGTTAAAGAAAGGCGAGTCAAAAAGCACCTTCCGGTAGCCGTCGAGGGTGGGATCCTTCGGCAGCAGGTGGGAGGCGTCCACAAGGGTCTCCTTTGTGGATTTGAATGAATTGGAAAGCATCCAGACGTACGGGATCACAATGATCAGCGAAACAATGATCATGACAAGAAACAGGATCAGCCGTACCCTGAAGCCCTCCCTCTGATAAAATTTTTTCTTTGTATTCACTGCCATCTCAATACTCCCAGTCCACCCTGCTCAGTCTCTGCTGCACCGCAGATACCAGAAGGATCACCACAAACAGCGCCATGGATATGGCTGCCGCATATCCCATTTCCTTATTCACAAAAGCCTGCTTGTAAATATAAGCCGTCATGACCAGACCGGATTGCTGCGGTCCTTCCTTCGGAGCAAAGATCTGGAACTGCGCGAACATCTGAAAATAGGACGTCAGTGTCATCAGAAGGATAAACGTGGTCGTCCTTCCCAGAAGCGGAAGGGTGATCGTCCTGAAAAGTTGCCATCTTCCCGCGCCGTCCAGCCTTGCCGCCTCGTAAAGGTTGCCCGGGATGCCGTCGATACCGGCAGAGAAAAGGATGACATTGTACCCGATATCCGCCCACAGTGTGAAGATGATGACCGAGACCATCAGATACCGGGCATCTCCCACCCAGGAGATGCCCTGCAGTCCGAACGCTCTTAAGAGCGCATTGAACATACCGCCCCGCGGTTCGAACAGGGATCTGGCCCATACGACCGCAGAGGCGACCATCGGCGCAATGCACGGCAGGAACACCATCATCCGGAAGAAACTCCTTGTCCGGTTCGACTCGAACTGGCTGATGGCAACCGCCATCGCCAGCGCGAGCACGATATTGAACGCAACCGCGGAAAATGTAAATACCAGCGTATTGCGCATCGCTCTGAAGAACGACTGGTCATGCAGCAGCCTTGCGTAGTTGTTTAAGCCGACAAAGCTGTTTTCCTGCCGCAGGGGATTGTATTCCATGAAGGAGACCAGGCATGTCCCGATGATCGGAAGCACAAGGAATACGAGCACCACCGCAAAGCACGGGATGAGCACCAGCAGCAGGAACCTTTGATTTTCTTTTTTCATTACAGGATCCCGTTCAGCTTCTCCTCCATATCCGCAAGAGCGGCATCGGAAGACTCATAAACACCGGAGCAGTAGTCTACGAAGGTATTGTCGATCGCTTCCTTGAACCGGTCTGTGTTGAAGAACCCGATGAATGAGGATTTTTCAAGGATATCAACCAGCGGTTTCGCGTACGGGAACTGCTCAAGATACTCTTCACTGTTGGCAGCGCTCTTCTTGGACGGGATCTGACCGCAGGCAACGTTGTTCTGGATCAGGACCTCATCGGAGAACAGATAATCCAGGAACCGGTTCGCGGCTTCCTTATGCTGGCTGGCTGCGTTGATGGAGAAGCACCATCCGGTCTCCGCCGGGAAGGCTACCTCATCGCCGAACCACGGAAGCTCAACATAGTCAAAGTCCGTTCCGTATTCCAGGCCGAAGGTGGTCATGCCATCCGCAAGGACCCACGGTCCGTGAGGAACGAACAGAGCCTGGTCCACATACAGTTTCTGGAAATTCTCCAGAGCGCCGGCCGTGGTCAGTCCCTCAAGATCTGTAACCGGCTCATCACCGATCACCAGGTCAGCCAGGGCTTCAAACGCCTTCTTCGCTTCGGGAGAGGTGACATTGAAGGTGCCGTCCTCGTTGAAATAGCTCACGCCCTGAGACATGATCATCTCGGCAAAGGTATAGGCGACGCCGTCCCATCCGACAAAGTCAAATCCTCTTACGTCAAATTCGGATCCGTTGCGGACGGTTCCCTTTTTGGCTGCTTCCACCAGTTCATCCCAGGTCGTCGGGATCGCCTGATCGCCGAGCAGATGAAGGTTGACCACCATGCCGCCGCACTCAATATTGAATTCCAGCGGGAGCGCGTAGATCTTGCCGTCATACTCCATCGCGCCGTAGGTCGAAGGATATGCTTCTGCCCGGATCTCATCCGCCACATCGTCCGCGATCGGATCAAGGCAGCCGGTAGGCGCGTAGTCTATGCCCCAGCCGCCCCACATCTCATAGATGTCACAGTCACTGTTCTTTGAGATCAGGGAGGTCTGGACCTTCGCCTCAAAATCATCATAGGGGAAGAACTCGAAACTGATCTCTATATCCGGATTCTCCGCCATGAAATCATCAGCGATCTTTTTGTAGTTGTCATTCCACACTTCTTCCTGATGACCCCAGATCACCAGCTTTGTGGTCTCCGCCATGGCGGGAATCGCACTGATCAGAGCCAGGCCCAGGACCAGCGCCAGTATACGGGATACCTTTTTCTTCATCGTGAAACCCTCCTTTTACTTTTCTGCTTTTTCCGTTACCAGTTGCCATATCTTTTGACCCTGATGTTATCCGAGCTTCAGGGTCTTGAAGTACGTCAGGTACGCCGCGTTCTGATCAAGCATTTCCTGGACCATGTCGTGGATCTCCTCCATGCTGCACACGGCCGAAGTCAGCGGGTCAAAGAGACAGGCGGCAAAGATTTTTTCCGGGTCTCCCTCGATCGCCCCCTGCACCGCCAGTTCCTCGATCTTCGCGGAATTGTTCACCAGAACGGAAAGATGCTGCGGGAGCGTATGGATGTCGATCGTGTGAATGCCGGTCCTGTCGGCGATCACAGGCACCTCCACGCACGCGTTCCTGTCGATGTTCGTCACGTAGCCGTTGTTGCGCAGGTTGGCATTAAACGGATAGGGCGTATGGTCCCCGAAGATCGCGTTGAAGATGTTGGAGGCGTACTCTTCTCCCCTCTCCAGCTCGACCTCTCCCTTCTCAAGCCAGTCGGTGTATTCCTTCTCCCAGGTATCTTCTCTGCCCAGGTATTCGTCGAGAATGGCAGCATGCAGGCCGGGATTCCATCCGGTGCCGTGCGTACAGTATTTTTCGATCAGGTCAGGTCTCTTTCTGAACCATGCCATATACTCCGAATTGTGGCCCGAGGACTCTGTAATGAAATACTTCAGGTGCCTGAAGACTTCCAGACGCACCGGTTCCTCCGCCGCGATCTCCGGTTTTTTGACCGCCTCTCTCAGCGCGGGATACATATCCTTCCCGTCATGCTGCAGCTTCAGGTAGAACGCCTGGTGATTGATGCCCACACAGGTATAATCCAGCTCGCCGTCCTTCAGGCCAAGCCATCTCCCGAGCATCTGCGCGGTCCCCTGCACACTGTGGCACAGGCCGGTGATCTGAATGTCCGTCTGGCGCTGAAGGAAGCTGACCAGCATCGCCATGGGGTTCGTGTAATTGAGCACGATCGCATCCGGACACAGCTCCTCGATATCCCGGATGATCTCCAGCATCACGGGCGCCGTGCGCAGGAACCGGAAGATGCCGGCAGGTCCCCTTGTGTCGCCGACACAGTAATCGACCCCGTATTTCATGGGAATCTCAATATCATAGCGCCACACATCAACACCGCCCTGCAGGATGGTGATCAGTACGCCGTCCGCATCCCGGAGTGCCTCCCGCCTGTCCGTCGTGGTCTTTACGACGGCATGATGGCCCCCGGCTCTGACGATCCGCTCCACGCCCTTCTTCGAGTATTCCAGGCGCTTCTCGTTGATGTCCATCAGCATCAGTTCGCATTCATCAAACGCGGGAAAAGTCATCAGGTCTCTCACCAGGTCTCTTGTAAAATCCAGTGATCCGGCACCGATAAAAGTAAACTTTTTCAAAGCACCAGCCCTCCTTTTGTTTTTCAGTCAGTAAGTACAGGAAGCGCAAAAAAACGCACCCCTTTTTGCATAATATACACAATCAAAAGTCTCTTGTAAAGAGGACCCTCTCTGTATAATTGCACAAAAAGAGGTGGGTATGTTCTTAAAATCTTTTATCTTTTTATTTCCTGAAGTGAAAACTTCCGGCAGAATTCGAGTCCGGCGTCGTCCTGCTGTACAAAGACGATTCCTTTATGTCCTGCCCGCTCACGTATATATGCGACCACCC
>JAGCAV010000385.1 GCA_017652545.1 Lachnospiraceae bacterium | reverse complement strand
TGTCCGGCTGGGCGTTCTCAGGCAGGATCAGCAGGATCATGATCACACTGGAACCCATTCAGGGAGGATGGAAAAATCATGCAAAACTGACCATGACCCGTCCGGTCATGGGGAACAGATGATGACGGACCGGTGAAGATGTCATTTTTTACGCAATGAATCTTAACCTATCCTTTATATATATCAGATATGTGTGTACTATAATCATATCAGTTCCCAAACGGTTTGGATTGATCAAGCATCAGTTGTGGACAAAGTCTGTTGAAGCGAAGATCATCATATTGTGATTAATGAGACAGGAGGAATGCACGGATGAAAAAGGGATTGCATAAGCTGCTGTGTATGCTGATGACAGCTTTGCTGCTGGCAGGCAGCATGGCGACAGCCGGCATGGCTGCCGAAAAGGGCTTTACGGTACGCCTGGAAGGCAGAGTGCAGGGCAGCGAAGAGGCGGAGATGGTGAACAGCCTGCTGAATGACAGTTTCATCGAACTGGCGGGAAGCGGACGGGAAGACGGCGGTATTCTGAATTTTGAGATCCGCTTTGCCGGAAATAGTCTGCTCAAAACACTGCTGCAGTTCTCAGAGGCGGGGCTGGCGTTTTCGTTCCCCAATCTGGATGAGCATCGCTACGAAGTGAGCGGAGAGGGAATTGCAGAGCTTCTGGGATCGGTTTTCCAGACACAGGACGGTCAGCCGGTCAGTGACATACTGCCTCAGTTTTTGGACGGACCGGGATTTGAGGCAGGAGAACTGGAAGAAGCACTGGCACCTTACGTGAGCATGATAGGCGAGCATCTTCAGAACAACATGAAGATCGAACCGGACGTACAGGTGAACCTGGAAAAACTGGGCAGGGAAGCGCAGGGCATGCTGGCCGTCTATGAACCGGACGCGCACCAGCTTGGCGCGTTCTTTGAACAGCTGGCAGACCAGATCGACGGGGATGAAAAACTGGCAGGTGTCGTTGAAAAACTCGCCGATTACATCAGGTCGCTTGGAAGCCTGATCACTGACTCGTCCTATTACAATATGTATTCGGATATCAGCGAACTGGCAGGCGCTGCGGAAAGCGGCAGTGAATCAGAAGAAGAATACCTGGACGATAACCGCTCGGCAGCTGACGAAGCGGCGGACAACCTGACTGCCTTCTTCCGGGATCTGCCGGATGTGCTCAGGGAAGCCGCCGGGTCACTGGCGCAGGAAGAGGAAGGAACAAGTTTCTTCAGGCTCAGTCTTGCGGTTCCGGCGGAGGAAGGCGCGGTACAGATCCCGCTTCTGATCCGGTTTGCCGCGCTGGAAGGGGAAGAGGAGACGCCTTTCTTTGACTTTGAGAGTGTGGCGATCGAGTCCGGACGTGACTCCTGCCTGTATTTCTCTGACGGCATTGAGAGTGTTGCGCTGTATCATACAGACACAGGAAGCGCACAAAGCAAAGAGGGGACGATGTATGTGACCTCGTCCGGAGAGACTTTGTTCCGGGCCGTCTACAACTGGGATCTGACCAGAAGATCTCTGCTTGGTGTACCTTACGGGACCCTTGTCGTGACCATGAATCCGATGATGCTGGCGCTGACAGTGACAGATGACGGCACGGGAGGATCCAGCCATAAGCTGCAGCTGACCGGTATGGAGGAGATGACATATGATGCCCTGTCCGGTATAGCACTGGATCTGAAGACGTCCGGGGAAGCCGACGTCGAGGCACCTTCCGGAACCGTACTTGATATCAGTTCCTTCAGCTTTGAAGAGCTTGCCGACCAGTTCATGCCTCTCCTGGAAAAGATCGCTGAGAACCTGAATATCGATGTGTAAACGGAAATTCCCCTTGCAAGGCATGTCGCAGCGTGTTATACTTCATGTAGTTATGAAAACTACATGACGCGGCAGGGAGGGGAAATCATGACAGTTAAGGAACTAAAGGGGTTTTTCAAGGAGCATATGGTTCCCTCAAAGCTCTACAAGATCGGCGGACATCACAACAGGCGGATCTGCATGGAAAGGTGCAGGGATGGCTGGGAGGTGTTCTTCAGCGAGAAAAAGAAAAAAGTCGGACTGATGCATTTCAGTGATGAGGCAAGTGCCTGCAGGTCCATGAAGAATGAACTTCGAAAGATGATGGAGCTGATGTACGGGCTGACGTGGAAGTACGAATAATAAAAACAGTTCCCGGCCTGTAAGGCACAGAGGCACATATGGGGGGACATGGAAAAGATCCGGAACGATCCGGGTCTTTTTCTTATGATACAACGACCGGCATATATTTCCTGTCTGTAATATTTTATGGAAATGGTAGCGTACCCGGTCTGTTTGAGATATAATCAGCAGTATGAAGATCGCATTGATGACATGGTTCCACCACAATAATTATGGTACAGTGCTGCAGGCAGCAGCACTTGTTCGTGTGCTCAGAAGCTACGGACATGAGGTGGACGTGATTGATTATACCGTTGAAGACCGGTGCCTGACGCTTCAGGACGGCAGCAGGCACTGGCAGGCTGTCCGGGGACGCATTGAAAAAGGCCGTACGTCCCGCAATCCGGTGATCACGACACAGATCAGCGGAGAGGCATTTGATGAATTCCGGGCACGGAATCTGACCTTTACCCCGCATTGTGAGACCCTGACGGATCTGGAAAACCTGAACGAACAGTATGATGCGTTCGTTTGCGGAAGCGACCGGAGCTGGTCACCCATGAACTTTGATCCCCGCTTTTACCTGGATTTTGTCAAGGATCCGGAGCGGATGATCGCCTATGCGCCGAGCATTCTGGAAACGGATGACACCGACCCGATGGTCACGGAGCGGATGAAGGAGCTGATCTCCCGCTTCAGGTATATCTCTGTCCGTGAGGAAAACGGGCGCAGATACCTGAATGATGTGTTCGTGACAAAAGCACTGGAACTGGCTGATCCCACGCTGCTGATCGCGCCGGATGAGTGGGACGGAGCGCTGCAGCTGACAGCTTCCGGGGATGAGCACAGGGACAGATATATGCTGGTCATGTTCCGGAATCCAAGCCGCAGTTACCGGGACGCGGCCGCCAAACTTGCTGCGAGGCTTCTGCTGCCGCAGATCATCATCCCGATTCACGAGTCCGACCTGAAGCAGGATAACGTTATTTCCGACAGCGTCGGACCGAATCAGTTCGTCTCCCTGATCAGGAATGCCGACTACATCTGTACGGATTCCTATCACGGGATCGCGCTGGCCCTTTCTTTCCAGAAGGAATTCTGCTGCTTTGAGCGGTTTACGGACCGGAAGATCCTGCAGCTGAATGACCGGGTCCGTTATATTCTGGACGCGGTGGGTCTTCGCAGCCGGCTTTACAATCCGGAGACATCCATTGAACAGTACATTACCCCGATCGATTATATCCCGGTCAATTACAAGCTGGATGCACTGAAGATCAAATCCAGGGAGTTCCTGAGGGATTCTCTTGAACAGGTGGCATCCCATGTGGCCATGTCCATTGCCAGGCCTTACCATGTACTGGAACACTATGATCTTTGCAGCGGCTGCGGCGCGTGTGCCGACGCATGTCCCCAGGGTGCTATTCATATAGAAGAAACACAGGACGGATTCCTAAGGGCCGCGGTCGACGAGGAGAAATGCGTCCGCTGTGAAGCGTGCAGAAAGAGCTGTCCGTTCGACGGATCCGATCAGGCGCATGAGATCTCTTCCGGCAGGGCGCTGACCTACTGTGACGAGGATCCGGCTGTCAGAAGGGGATCTTCTGCCGGCGGAGCGGCGACGAGGCTGGCACTTCTCCTGAAACATAAGGGATATGCGGTCGCCGGGTGTGCCATGAATGAAACGACCGGGGCTGCGGAACATATCCTGATCCTGCCGGAGGAAGAGGATGACAGGTTGAACGCCCTGAAGGGCATCAAACTGATGACCAGCGATATGGTGCCGCTTTATGCAGGTCTTGCCGGCCTGCCGGAAGATGTGCCGCTGGCCCTTTTCGGAACACCCTGCCAGATCGCGGGTGCCCGGACGCGGCTTGGCGAACGGGAAAATACAGTCATGATCGAGGTGCTCTGTCCGGGTGTCCCGACCACGCTTCTGAGAAGAAAGAGATACATTGCGCCTCTTCCTGTCAGAAATGCCGAGGATGTCCTCATCGGCGCGCTGCGGAGCGGTCTGTTCTATAACAGAGCCTGTTACAGCTGCAGGTGGAGAAAGCGGTCGGCTGCCGATATCAGGCTGGGCTTTTTCGCAGGCACTGCCGACACGCTGTACAGAAAAAGCAGCGTGATCGTCATGACCGAGGCCGGGACCGGGGTGATCAACGATCTGATGATCAGCGGCTACTGGGAAGGCCTGCACAAGACAGATATGGAGGCATACCTGGCTGAAAATGAGAAAAATCATCCGCTGATACCGGTCTTCTATGATCAGGCGTTTGAAAAGCTTCGTGACGAAAAGACCTCTCTGAACCGGATCGTGAAGGAATATGTCAGACCGGTCAGATCCGTAAATAAATAAAGTCAATGGGGAACCGGTCCCCATTGACTTATTTTTTCGGTTTCAGGAGCCGCGAAAGCGGCATGTCCTCGGAAAGCTCATCCGACGATTTCTCGGGCTCATCATAGAAGCCAGCCGGCGGCTGCTGTCCATATTGCTGCCCGTAGTATACCGGATCTCCGGGCGCGCCGGAAGGACGTTCATAAGGCTGATTGTACGGCCGGTAGCCGGGCGCGCCGGAAGGACGCTCATAAGGCTGATCGTACGGCCGGTAGCCTGGCGGCATGTCCGCCTGACCATAGGGCTGTGCGGGATGCGGCTCGTACTGCTGCTGCATCTGTTTCTCGTGTTTCAGATTCTTGAGATCCTTTTCCATCTGCTGCTGCTTTTTCCGATACCGCTTCAGCTCTTTCCGCGTCATTTTTTCATAACGGTCATCCGGTACCGGCGTGAACAGCGTATGCCGTCCCGTCCAGCCTATGATCCGCACAAGAATGATCCCCACCAGAATGCCGAAACTGTCGATCCCCACATCTTTATAGGAAGCGGCGCGCCCGGCCACGAAGGACTGGTGGTATTCATCCCCGCAGGCAAAGGCGACGCATATGCCTCCCGCGACGATCACAAGCAGGATCCCGCGCAGACCGTATACATATAATGGAAAGGACATGGCTATGGCCAGGAAGAAGTATTCCGTCATGTGGGCGAGCTTCCGGGTGATCCCGTTGATGCGCCATGCATAGTCGGCGACCTGGTATTCGTCAAGCCCGGTATCAAAGACGTAGTTCACAGCCGATACGATCCTGTGACTGACCTTATAGCTCAGATCTGTGGAAACATCCGCTTCCTGGGCGGAAAACTGATAGATCATATACATAAGAAGCAGCGCCGGTATGAAAGACAGCGGCTTCAGGAATGTTCGAAGTCTCATGGTATCTCCCCTTCTGCGATGTATCAGATGAGCCGGAACAGAGACGTCCCCTGTGACCCATCCCATCGGTTTACTCATATGGATTCCCCTCAATTTCCATGTATTTTATCATCACTTAATTTGCTTGACAAGGCGCATATGCATCCGTATAATATAACTCTGCGCGGATTTCCAAGGGGAAAGTCTGTGCTTTTGCAGCCATATCCAAACAACAGTCCGAACATGGAGGACAATAAAACAGGAGGTGAAAGAATGCCAACATTTAACCAGTTAGTTAGAAAAGGCAGAGAGACTTCAGAGAAGAAGTCAACCGCACCGGCTCTTCAGAAGGGTTACAATTCCCTCAGAAAGAAAGCAACGAACACCTCTTCTCCGCAGAAGAGAGGCGTGTGCACTGCCGTTAAGACCGCTACGCCGAAGAAGCCGAACTCCGCACTTCGTAAGATCGCCAGGGTTCGCCTTTCCAATGGTATTGAGGTAACATCCTACATCCCGGGTGAGGGACACAACCTGCAGGAGCACTCCGTAGTGCTGATCCGCGGCGGCCGTGTCAAGGATCTTCCCGGTACCAGGTATCATATCATTCGCGGCACACTCGATACAGCGGGCGTTGCAAACAGAAAACAGGCACGTTCCAAGTACGGCGCGAAGCGTCCGAAGGTAAAGAAATAATCGCAAGATTATGATCAATTCACAGCACCATACTGTTGCTTCATGAAGGCTGGCCGCCGCAGGGCGGAAGCCGAAACAGGACTTGTGTTCGGAAGATGGCTGCAGATGAACAAAAGTCCCTGGGACATGAAACACATGGTGTATCACCAATGTGAGTACCTGTGATTTAATACGGGGCGAGAGCCCTAATGATGATTAAGGAGGGAAGAAACGTGTCACGTAAAGGACATATCCAGAAAAGAGACGTACTGGCAGATCCCATGTACAACAACAAAGTCGTCACGAAGCTGATCAACAACATCATGCTGGACGGCAAGAAGGGCGTTGCTCAGAAGATCGTGTACGGCGCATTTGCCAGGATGGAAGAAAAGGCCGGAAAGCCCGCGATCGAGGTTTTCGAAGAGGCCATGAACAATATCATGCCTGTACTTGAAGTCAAGGCGAGACGTATCGGTGGTGCTACCTATCAGGTACCGATCGAGGTCCGCGCTGACCGTCGTCAGGCACTTGCACTCCGCTGGATCACCGAGTTCTCCCGCAGGAGAGGTGAGAAGACCATGCAGGAGAGGCTTGCAAACGAACTTCTTGACGCCGCCAACAACACCGGCGCTTCCGTCAAGAGGAAAGAAGATATGCATAAGATGGCTGAAGCCAACAAGGCTTTTGCACATTATCGCTTCTAAGGAAGGAAACAGATATACCATATGGCAGAAAGACAATACCCGCTGGAAAGAACAAGGAATATTGGTATCATGGCTCACATTGATGCCGGTAAGACAACGCTGACAGAGCGTATTCTGTACTATACCGGTGTCAACTACAAGATGGGTGAGACGTACGAAGGTACCGCGACCATGGACTGGATGGCGCAGGAACAGGAAAGAGGCATCACGATTACTTCTGCCGCAACGACCTGCCACTGGACACTGCAGGAGATGACAGAAGTCAAAAAGGACGCGCCGGAGCACCGGATCAATATCATCGACACCCCGGGTCATGTGGACTTTACGGTGGAGGTGGAGCGTTCTCTGCGTGTACTGGACGGCGCGGTCGGCGTCTTTGACGCGAAGGGCGGTGTGGAGCCTCAGTCTGAAAATGTCTGGCGCCAGGCGGATACCTATCATGTCCCGCGTATGGCTTTCGTCAACAAGATGGACATTCTCGGGGCAGACTTTTTCAATACCGTGGCGGAGATCGGTACCAAGCTTGGAAAGAACGCAGTTGTTCTGCAGCTTCCCATCGGCAAGGAGAACGAGTTTAAAGGCCTGATCGACCTGTTCGAGATGAAAGCCTATATTTACAACGACTCCAAGGGTGAGGACATTACGGTCACCGATATTCCGGACGATATGAAAAATGACGCGGACCTGTATCACACCGAGCTGGTCGAAAAGGTCTGCGAGTTTGATGACGACCTGATGATGAAATATCTTGACGGTGAGGAGCCTTCAGTCGACGAAATGAAGGCCGCTCTGCGTAAGGCCGTGATCGCCAATAAAGGCGTTCCGGTACTGTGCGGAAGCGCTCATCAGAACAAGGGAATCCAGAAGCTGCTGGATGCTGTGCTGGAATACATGCCTGCACCGACAGACGTACCTGATATTGACGGCGTGGATCTGAACGGCAATGAGGTGGTTCGCCATTCTTCAGACAGTGAGCCTTTCTCAGCGCTGGTGTTCAAGATCGTGACGGATCCGTTCGTGGGCAGACTGGCCTATTTCCGTGTCTACTCGGGAACACTCAGTTCCGGTTCCTATGTGCTGAACGCGACAAAGGATAAGAAGGAGAGAGTGGGCCGTATCCTGCAGATGCATGCCAACAAGAGACAGGAGCTGGAGATGGTCTATTCCGGCGATATCGCCGCAGCCATCGGCTTCAAGTTCTCGTCAACAGGCGATACGATCTGTGATGACTCTCATCCGGTTATTCTGGAGTCCATGGAATTCCCGGAGCCGGTTATTGAACTGGCGATCGAGCCCAAGACAAAGGCCGGTCAGAGCAAACTTGGCGAGGCACTCTCCAAGCTGGCTGAGGAGGATCCCACCTTCAAGGCGCACACCAATCCGGAAACGGGTCAGACCATCATCGCCGGGATGGGTGAGCTTCATCTGGAGATCATTGTGGACAGGCTGCTGCGTGAATTTAACGTGGAAGCCAATGTCGGTGCTCCGCAGGTCGCTTACAAGGAAACGATCACGAAACCGTCCGATATCGACAGCAAATACGCCAGACAGAGCGGCGGCCGCGGTCAGTACGGCCACTGCAAAGTCCGTTTCACACCGATGGATGCCAACGGCGAGGAGACCTACAGCTTCACAAGCAGCGTAGTAGGCGGTGCCATCCCGAAGGAATACATCCCGGCTGTGGACGATGGCATCCAGGATGCCATGAAGGCCGGTATCCTCTGCGGATATCCTGTGGTCGGTGTGGCAGCGGATGTCTACGACGGTTCCTATCACGAAGTGGACTCTTCCGAGCTGGCATTCCACATTGCCGGATCCATGGCCTTTAAGGATGCCATGAGAAAAGGCGATGCCGTGCTCCTTGAACCGATCATGAAGGTCGAGGTCACCATGCCCGAAGAATATATGGGCGATGTGATCGGAGATATCAGCGCAAGACGCGGCAAGATCGAGGGTATGGATGATGTCGGCGGAGGCAAGATCGTGAAAGGCTTCGTTCCGCTTTCCGAAATGTTCGGTTATTCCACTGACCTCCGTTCCAAAACGCAGGGCAGAGGAAACTACTCCATGTTCTTTGAACGCTATGAGCAGGTCCCCGGAAACATCCAGGATAAACTGCTGAGCGATCATTCAAGATAAAATAAAAAAGTGCGAAGAGAAGGCACCGGACAGCCTGAAAACAGTCCGGTGTGCCGCTTCCAAAATGGTAAATTTATTGCTTGCAAATAAAAGGCGTTTGAAATATAATGGCAAATAGCCTATGTTTGCGCCAAAGGCCGGTTAATCGGCACAATGATCAAGGAGGAAAATTCTAAAATGGCAAAAGCTAAATTCGAAAGAACGAAACCGCATTGTAACATCGGTACCATCGGCCACGTAGACCATGGTAAAACCACTCTGACCGCTGCAATCACCAAGACCCTTCACAACAGGAACAACACCGGTGA
>JAGCAV010000384.1 GCA_017652545.1 Lachnospiraceae bacterium | reverse complement strand
TCAGCGCGGCTTTTGTATTGTCCCCGTATCCCAGTCCGAGGCACATGCCGGACGCCAGGGCAATGATGTTCTTCATGGTACCGCACAGTTCCACACCGCGCACATCGGGATTCGTGTATACGCGCATGCAGGTGTTCATACAGATGTCCTGCACATAGGAGGCGGCCTGCGCATCTTCACTGGCAGATACGATGGTACTGGGAAGATCGACCGCAACTTCTTCTGCATGGGTTGGCCCGGAGAGCGCCACCATACGGACGTTTGCCTTTCCGGCTTTTTTCATCTCATCACGGATCACTTCCGTCAGCGTCATCAGGGTCTCCGGTTCAATGCCCTTGGCTACATCCACGATGATCTGCCCGTCCGGGACAAAGGGCGCCGCACTCCGGGCGGTGCTTCTGACAAAAACAGAAGGAACCGCAAAGAGAAGCATGTCCTTTTCAGAGACTGCCTGCGCGATGGATCCGGTAAAGACGATCTCATCCGGAATGATCATGCCAGGCAGGTTGGGATGACGTCTTGATGACGCGTATTCTGTGACTTCGTTTTCCAGCGCGGACCAGACTGTGATCTCGTGTCCGCTCAGACTCAGCATGCGGGAAAGGGCCATGCCCCAGGTGCCCGCGCCGAGGACACCGATTTTCGCCATATTCTTTCTCCTTTACGTTTCCGTACGATTGGGACGATCAGTTTACTGCGTGACCGAGTCGATCCATGAAGTCTCAGATGAAGCCTCCGCGGAGGGAATGCCTTCTATGAACACCCTGTTGGGAAGGCATACGATCATACCGCCTTTTTCATCGATCGGACTCATGTGAACGCACAGATGATCCGGGCAGTTGGCTTCGATCATCTGGGCCTTTCCGTTCATGATCCGGCAGGTGTTGTGACCGCCGATGTCGATCTTCTGGTTCTGGCCGAGGTCATAGACCCCGAAATCCTCGCCGTCGACGGTGATTCGGATCTGTCCGTGATCCGTCGAATCACGTTTCGCGGACATAAGCAGCCACACGCAGACAGCGGCGACCAGCAGGATGCCAAAGATCAGGATTTCTTTTTTTCTCATAGTCATATCAGGTACCATCAATTCCGGTCAGATGCGTATTGAATCACGTATGGCATTTCCGTCGTGACCTTCTGACCCTAGCATCATTTTATACCCTTTGTCAATACTGTGTGGTATACTCAGGCGCGTATGATCCCCCCTTAAAGCAACCGAAAAGGATGAGAGAATGGCAATGAAAAGGAATGAGCTGTGCATCATGCACGGACAGGCATATACGGAAATGACCCGTGAACTTCTGCGGCGCTGTGAACTTGCGGATCTGATCCCGTCCCGGGACGCGCTGATCGGAATCAAGCCGAACCTTCTGGCACCGATCCGGGCAGACGAAGGCGCCACGACACATCCGGAAGTGGCGGAAGGAGTCCTGATCTATCTTCGGGAGGAGGGATTCAAAAATGTGGTGATCCTGGAGAGCTCATGGGTGGGGGACAGGACCGCGATATCCTTTGAATACTGCGGGTATGAGGAACTGGGCAGGAAATATCAGGTGCCGCTGTGGGATCTCCAGGAAGATCCCGGAGTCGATGTGGTGTCCCGGGACATGACACTGAAAGTCTGCAAAAGGGCGCTGGATGTTGATTTCCTGATCAACCTGCCGGTCATCAAGGGCCACTGCCAGACAAAAATGACCGGCGCACTGAAAAACCTGAAAGGCCTGCTTCCCGCGAGCGAAAAACGGCGGTTTCACCGCATGGGCCTGCATGAACCGATCGCTCATCTGGCTGCCGCTGTGAAGCAGGGGTTTATTCTGGCAGACTGCATCTGTCCGGACCTGGCATTTGAGGACGGAGGCAATCCGGTGCAGCTTGACCGGCTGATCGCAGGGCTGGATCCCGTGCTGCTCGACACGTACGGCTGCCGGCTGGTCGGGGTCGCTCCGGAGGAAGTCCCCTACATAGGGCTGGCTTCCGGGCTGGGGGCGGGCAGCTGTGATCTGGATGATATCCGGATCACGCATGTGGATCAGCGCTTGGAGGAAGGGCGCGCTGTCTATCAGACAGATCCGCAAGAAACGTGGGCGGAAGAGATCTGTTCCGGAGCCGGCAGGTACCGGACAGTGATGAGACTGGCCGAGAATGTGCAGGAGGTCGAATCGTGCAGCGCCTGTTATGCCGGCCTGATCCCGGCACTCAGGAGACTGGAGGAAGAAGGCCTGCTGCAGAACCTGGCAGAGAAGGTCTGCATCGGACAGGGATACAGGGGAAAAAGCGGAGAGCTGGGTGTGGGAAACTGCACCTCCCGCTTCAGGCATACGCTCAAAGGGTGTCCGCCGTCACAGGAACAGATCTATGAATATCTGAAAACATACTGCCGGTCTTGTACAATTCAGCCGGAAGTGTTACAATAACCTTTAATTTTGCCGCCGGAGAACGACACTGGCGTCAGTGCGTTCCCACAGTCACCTTTCACAGGGGGAGATATGAGTCTGAGGAAAAAACGTTTTCTGATGGCTGTCCCGGGAATGATGGTCATCCTGATCATGATATCCTGTCTGACAGCTTCAGCCGAGCCTGACAAGGCGGGCTGGGAAACATCGGGCAAACAGACCTTTTACTATGTCAGCACTGAAACCGGCCTGATCCGGGCAGTCGGCCTGCAGCAGATCGGCGATTCATACTACTACTTTGCCGCGAACGGCGAGATGAGCACCGGCTGGGTCCTGACAGCGGACGGATACCGTTACTTTGCACCGGACGGAGCTGTCGGAACGAAGGGGCGCATGTTTACGGGACTGCACAAGATCAGCGGCAGGCGGTACCATTTCAACGAACTGGGCGTTCTGAGCACGGGTTTTCTGCAGTTGAAGAACGGAGCCTACTTTTTCACCAAAAGCGGCAAAGCCGGCGTGATCGGGGCGGCTGTCACCGGGAAATGGGTCAGATGCAGCGGCGCGAGGCGTTACTTCGGCAATGACGGCAAGATGGTGACAAACGCGTGGATCGGTGATTATTATGTCGGCGCTGACGGCGCGAGGCTGACAAGCGCGATCACCCCGGACGGCTATGTTCTGGGAAAAAACGGAAAGAAGACCGGCAGGGTCACATCGTCAGGCTGGACGAAGACCGGGGGCAGGTATTATTACTACAACGCGAACTCGAAAAAGCTTGTCAGAAAGCGCTTCCTGAACATTGGCGGAGATACCTATTACCTGGATGAGAACGGCGTGAGAACAAAGGGCTGGAAGACGATCGGAAGCTTTCAGTATTACTTTAATTCCCGGGGAATCAGGCAGAGCGGAAAGGTCACCATCAAGGGAAAGACCTATTACTTCAACTCCCGGGGACGGCTTCAGATCTCCAAAACGGTTGACGGGTATACGACGGATGAGAACGGTGTTATCATAAGCGAGGAAGCGGTCACCGGCCCCAGGGCCAAGGTACTGATCGTAGCCGGACACGGCCAGGGCGACGTGGGTGCCCAGTCTTCGCTCGGCCAGGAATACCTGTATACCCGGAAGTTCGCGAAGCTGATCTTCGAGAAACTGACGGCCGGCGGAAAAGTGGATGCTTCCTATTATATGAACGGAAGCACCGGTTATGACCTGTACCAGAGAAACAGGGATACACTGGGAAGCCTTACCGCTTCGATCACCGGAACAGGCAGTGCAAAAACCCGGGTAAAGAGCGCTCTGCAAGCCAATTCATCTGTGCCGGATCTCTGGGACTATGACTACGTGCTTGAAGTACATTTCAATGCCACAGCTTCCGCATCCAAGGATGAGAAGGGCAACGGTGTATGCAAGGGCTTCGGCATTTATGTCAACAGCCACAAGCCTGCAAAGCAGAGAAAGATTGACACGAAGATCGTAGCCAATATGCGTAAAACCGGATCTGTGATCTGGGGCGGCGGCGTAGTCACATCGGGGTCCCTGCTCAACGCCAGGGTGTGTAATGAACTGGGCGTTAACTATTCTCTGATCGAGACGGCTTTTATCGATGATAAAGACGATATGAAATTCTACAAGTCCAGGAAGGATGATATGGCGGCAGCAATTGCTGCGGCAATCGAGAGTTACCTGAGCTGACAGGTATCCAGGTATCCGGAGGTAAGAATATTTGGCGGAAATAGCAGGAAAAACACGCAGAAGGACCGGGAGAAATCCGGCAGGAC